>NZ_JBEZNU010000011.1:0-6633 GCF_040653375.1 Streptomyces sp. NPDC047974 | reverse complement strand
CGGCCTTGGGGCGGTTGGTGATGATCGCGTCGACGCCCAGGCGCAGACAGAGCTCGACGTCCTCCGGGTCGTCCACCGTCCAGACGTGGACCTGGTGGCCGGCCTTCTGCAGGCGCAGGATGACGGCCGGATGGTGGCGGACGATCCGGATGGAGGGACCCGCCACGCGCGCGCCCGCGGGAAGGCGTCCGTCGCGCAGCCGGGGGGTGACGAACTGGGCGAGCGAGACGGTCGGGAGCGTCGGCGCGGCGGCGGTGATCCGGTGCAGGGAACGGGCCGAGAAGCTCATGATCCGTACCGGGGACTCCTCGGGCGCCACGGGCGCGTGCAGGCCGAAACGCTCCAGGAGCGCGAGCAGCCGGTCCTCGACCTGGCCCGCCCAGCGGGTGGGGTGCTTGGTCTCGATGGCGAGCTCGACCCGCCGGCCCGCGTCGGAGACCAGCTCCAGGAGCCGCTCCAGGGTGAGGACCGAGGTGTACTCGGGGTCGCCCCAGTCGGGGATCTCGCCGGGCTCCCCGGAGTCCTCGCGCTCCTTGAACTTCTTCCAGGCGCCGAAGTCCAGCGCGGAGAGGTCGGCGAGTTCGAGCGTGGAGACGGCCCCGCGGCCGTTCGAGGTACGGTCGACGCGGCGGTCGTGGACGCAGACCAGGTGCCCGTCGGCCGTGAGCCGTACGTCGCACTCCAGGGCGTCGGCGCCGTCCTCGATGGCCTTCACGTAGGCGGCCAGGGTGTGTTCCGGCGCGTCCTCCGAGGCTCCTCGGTGGGCGACGACCTGGACGGGGCCGGGGTGCGGTTGCTGCCGTGCGTGGGTCACCGCGTCATGGTGCCATTGGCGGGGCGGCCGGGGCACACCGGACCTGTCCGTTCTGTACGGATATAAAGAAAGGGGTGCGTACGCACAGCTCCGCCTTACCGCGGCCTGACGCCCGGTGGGAAAAGCTGTGTCCAGCACCCTGGAGCGACCGTCACCGTCCCCGCGCCGTGAACGAGGAGAGCGAGCTGTGAGCACCGAGAACGAGGGCACCGAGGTTCCGGCGGACCCGACGGCCCCGTCCGCCCCCGCCACGCCGCCCGCCCCCGCCACCCCGCCGTCCGCCGCGACGCCGGCGGCGCAGGCACCGCAGGTCCCGCAGGAGGCCCTGCGGCCCCAGCAGCCTCAGGAGGCCCCGCAGCCGCAGCCGCAGCAGCAGCCCGGGGCGCCGTCCGGCGCGGACGCGACGACCCGGATCCAGCCGCCGGTCCCGCCCGCGCCCCCGGCTCCCGCTCCCGTGCCCTCGATGCCCGCCTCCGCCCCGTACGCGCCCGCGCACGCCCCCGAACCCGCGGCGGCGGCCGCCGGGGGCGGTGGCTGGCCGCCGGCGCCCCCGGCCGTCCCGTCCTGGGGCGAGCCGGTCCCGGCCCCGCCCGCGGACCAGGCCGCGCCGCGCAGGCGCACCGGCGGGCTCGTCGCGGCGGTCCTGGTGGCGGCGCTCGTCGCCGGCGGCATCGGCGGCGGCATCGGGTACTGGGCGGCCCAGCGCGAGGACGGCGGCACGGCGTCCACGACGGTCTCCTCCGGCGAGGCCCCCGCCTCCTTCAAGCGGGAGCCGGGCACGGTCGCGGCGGTCGCCGCGAAGGCGCTGCCGAGCGTGGTCACCATCCAGGCCAAGTCGGGCGGCACGCAGGGCGAGGGCGGCACCGGCACCGGTTTCGTCTACGACCAGCAGGGTCACATCGTCACCAACAACCACGTGGTGGCGTCGGCGGCGGAGGGCGGCACGCTCTCCGCGACCTTCTCGGACGGCCGGACGTACGACGCCGAGGTCGTCGGCCGTGCCGAGGGCTACGACGTGGCCGTGATCAAGCTCAAGAAGGCCCCGGAGGGGCTGAAGCCGCTGCCGCTGGGCGACTCGGACAAGGTGGCGGTCGGCGACTCGACGATCGCGATCGGCGCGCCCTTCGGCCTCTCCAACACGGTGACGACCGGCATCATCAGCGCCAAGAACCGTCCGGTGGCCTCGGGCGACGGCGGCGGCAGCAACTCGTACATGAGCGCCCTGCAGACGGACGCCTCGATCAACCCCGGCAACTCCGGCGGTCCGCTGCTCGACGCGGCCGGCGCGGTGATCGGCATCAACTCGGCGATCCAGTCCACCGGCGGCGGCTACGGCCAGTCGCAGGCGGGCTCCATCGGCCTCGGCTTCGCGATCCCGGTGAACCAGGCGAAGACGGTGGCCCAGCAGCTGATCAAGACCGGCAAGCCGGTCTACCCGGTGATCGGCGCGACCGTGAACATGAACGACAAGGGTGAGGGCGCGCGGATCGCCGAGCAGGGTGCGGGCGGCACGGACGCGGTGATGCCGAGCGGCCCGGCGGCCAAGGCGGGCCTGAAGCCCGGTGACGTGATCACCGCCTTCGGCGACCACCCCATCGACAGCGGCCCGTCGCTCATCAGCGAGATCTGGACCCACAAGCCGGGCGACTCGGTGGAGATCACCTACGAGCGCGACGGCAAGACGGCGAAGACGACGGTGGTCCTCGGCGAGCGCACCGGTGACAGCTGACGCGCGACAGCAGACGCGTGACAGCTGACACGCGACAGCCGAGGCGCGACAGCTGACACGCGACAGTCGAGGCGTGACAGCCGACGCACGCGCGCGTGAGGACGCGGAAACGGCGCCGGGGGACACCCGGCGCCGTTTCCGCGCTCCTCAGAGGCTCCGGCTCTCCCTTTCGGGACTCCCGCCGGTGACGCCCCAGTTGTTGTCCGCGTTCAGGCCGGCCCGGAGGTCGCCGATGTCGATGCGCGGAGCCGGCCGGGCGGCGGGCTTGTCCTCGCCCATGATGAGCATCGGGTCGAGCATGACGACGGCGGCGGCCAGGACCAGGAAGATCAGCGGACCGACGAGCAGCGGCAGCACGTCGATGACGGAGGAGCCGTCGCCCGTGGTGGCGTGGGCGTCATGGGCGACCGTGACGCCCACGGCGGCCATGCCGGTGTAGTGCATGCCGGTCACGGCGATGCCCATGATCACGCTCGCGCCGAGGCTGGCGAGGAAGCCGCGGATCGAGACGGCGGCCCAGAGCGCGGCGGTCGCGGCGACGACGGCGATGAGGACGGAGAGCGCGACGACGCCGGGCTCGTACGTCAGGGAGCCGTTCATCCGCATGGCGGCCATGCCCAGGTAGTGCATCCCCGCCACGCCGAGGCCGGTGAAGAGGCCGGCGGTGAGCAGCGGGGCGGGCCGCGCGCCGCGGTAGCCCACGGTGAAGACGCCGGCGCCGACGACGAGCACCGCCACGAGCAGGCTGAGGAAGGTCAGCGTGCCGTCGTACGAGATGTCCGTCTCGCTCACCTGGAAGCCGAGCATCGCGATGAAGTGCATGGTCCAGATCCCGCACCCGATCGACGTGGCGCCGAGCGCCAGCCACCCGGGCTTCCGGGTCCGCCCGGTCGCGAGCGACCGCACGGTGCAGCGCAGCCCCAGCGCGCTGCCCAGGCAGGCCATCACATAGCCCACGAGTGGCGTGACCATGCCATAGCTGAACCCGTCGATCGTGCCCTGCACCCTGCGGCCCTCTGTTCTTCTCAAGAAACGTGGAGATGTTGTGAAGGGGACTTTATCCCGGCGATCCCGGCGATCTTCAGGCACCCGTGGCATTCCGGCGCCTTTCCGGTCACACCCCCCGCGCCTTCGCGAATCCCCCGCCCCGTCCCGCCGCCCGCCGCACCCTCTCCCCACCCGGTACGCTGTAGCCCGCTCCGCCCCAAGCGGTCCGGAGCGAGGGTGGGTTGCCCGAGCGGCCTAAGGGAACGGTCTTGAAAACCGTCGTGGCAGCGATGTCACCGTGGGTTCAAATCCCACACCCACCGCCAGGTCAGAGAAGTAGCAGGTCAGAGGGCGGGCCCCGGATTCCGGGGCCCGCCCTCTGCGTTCACCCTGTCTCACCCTGACTCGCCCGTATCCCGGTCCTGACCAGTGCGTATGGGCCATCTGTGGGCCAAGAACCCGGGCTACTCCTCCGCCTGAAGCCCTTGCTCCACAAGGCGGTTGGCGGCAGCGGACCCACCCTTGAGGATCTTGGCGTAGAACCGGTACAGCACGGCGAGGCTGTGCCCCGCTCGGTAGGCGGCCTCAACTGGATCCATGCCGGACTTGATCCACAGAGAGATCGCGGCGTGCCGCAGGGAGTACGGGACGTCAGCCAGCTCTGTGGCGAGCTCCTGCTCGGTGAGCACGGCCCTGCGCGCCTTCTGCCAGACCTCGGAGTACTCGTTCGACGTGAGCCGGCCGCCGTTCACCGCCCGGAAGACGCGACCGTCCGGCGCGACTCCGAAGCGAGCGATGTGAGCGCGGACCATGCGGACGAAGACTGGCGGGATCGGGACGGCCCTCACAGCCCTTCGAGCTCGATGCTTCAGGCCGCGCTCGTCGTGCGACTTCCCGCTGTTGGTCCAGCCGCTGCCGACCTCGGGGTGACTCGCCGAGACGAGTACTTCGCCCCATGCGTCGGGCTCGCTTTCTGGCGGCAGGAGGAAGTCCTTTTCTCGCAGCGCCGCAGCCTCACCGGGCCGTGTGGCCACGTAGTAGACGGCCCCGAAGAAGGTCTCCAGTTGCTCGCCACGAGCGCCCTGCGCGGCAACCGCGCCGAGCAACTTCCGCGCCAGTCCAGGGCCTGGCACGAACCGGAAGTCGACCTCATCGGATGTCTGAGGGGCGGCCCAGTCGACGGACAGGAAGGGGTGCCGGGAGATGAGACCGCGCTCCTCCACGGCAAAGCGGAAGGCGTTGCTCAGCACCATGCGCTTCCGGTTGGCGGTGTTCTCGGCCGCCTGCTTGCCGTTCAGGAGCCTGGAGAGGGCCGTAAGCGCGGCACGTACGTGCTCCGGCTTCGCGGCTTCGTCCACCTTCAGCGAGTGCTCGGCGATCCAGTCGAGCGCTACGCGTACGTCCTTCGGCGGCTCGTCGACGTCGGCACGCGAGAGAGGCCGGCCGTCGGGGCCGTCCACGACCCGGAACGCCCACTGGTAGAGCGCGGCCCGCAGAACGCGCGAGTCCGGGCGCCCGCTGCCGGCCTTCACCAGGACAGGCGTCACGACCGCGAGCGACTCGGCGATGCTCGCTCGGTGCTTCGCCGCCGCTCCAGGCCACTTCATCAAGACGTACGCCCTGGCGTGGTCGTACCAGGTGGGCATCGCGAGCGCGGCGAACTCCTTCGCCGGGAGCCCGGTCTCCTCGTCGAACTGCTGCCCGTCGCGCAGCGCAGCCATGAGCTCGGAGCGTCGGCCGTCAGCTTGGGGCCTGAGTTTGAAGCTTCGGGAGTGAGCCTGCTTGCCGACCCGCCACCGCAGCTCGAACGGCTTCGGACGGCCCTTGCGTTGCCGAATGGACCAGATGTCTACGTCGAACGTGAGCATGTCTCTCCAGAGAGGCGAGGGGGCCCACCAGGCGGTGGGCCCCCTCGATGCGGGTGGGTCAGGCGGCGGCGGCTTCCTCGCACTGGGCCAGCCAGTTGTCGAGGTCCGAACGACGAACGCGGAGCTGGCCGTTGGGCAGCTTGATCAGACGCGGGCCCTTACCGCGGGCGCGCATCCGGTAGAAGGCGGCGCGGCTCATGTCGAGTTCGGCGAGAACCTCGGGGAGCTTGAGCATCGGCTGACGTGCCACAGGTCGTGTTCCTTCGGCTCGGTCCGGGGCGCTGGAACCCCGGAAAGTGCTGACAGAACTGACAGAACCTCGCCGCATAGCCTCTGACCTGCTGCTTTGGTCACTCTGGCCGCTGTGACAAAACCTCAAAAAACTCTGACAGAACCTCGAAAACCTAGGTTCTGTCAGACCGGGCCGCTCGGGCCCCGGGGGAGGTTTTTTGAGTTCTGTCAGAGTTTTCGGAGGTTTTGTCACAGCTCCGAAAGTGCTCGTTTCCGCAGGTCAGGGGGCTAGTCGGGAGGTTCTGTCAGTTCTGTCAGCGGTTTCGGGGTTTTCAGGCGGCGGAGGTGACGCGGGGGTGGGTCTCGTAGCGGGGCGAGGGCGGCCGGCCGCCGCGCGTGGTGCGGGGCGGCGGGGGCTGCTGTCGGAGCCAGCCGTGTTCCTCCAGGAGGTCCAGGGCGGGGTCGAGGTCTCCCATGGCGGCGAACTCACTGCGGGGCATCGCGCGGAAGAGGTCGCGCTTGGTGAAGCTCGCGGTGCGGGTCTCGCTCAGGTGGGTCAGCACCGTGTGGGCGGATTCCTGGGCGGGGTCGGCCTTCATCGCGTTGAACACGTCGAGGGCGTGGGCGGTGAAGTAGTCGCCGAGCCGGGTGGCGGCGGCCATCGTCTCGGCGGCGATGGGCCGGTGCCACGCGTCCTCGGGGTGGGTGGCGAGGTGGAGGAGCCCGGCGATGCGGGCGACGGCGCCGTCCCGCTTGCTGGCCCAGTTGATGATGGGCGCGAGGGGGCCGTCCTTGCGCAGCCGGGACTCGGTGACGCGCTGGTAGGCGAGGAGGACGGCGTCGGCCTCGGGCGCGAGGGTGAGCGCGACGGGTTCGCTCCAGGCCGCGAGGGTCAGCGCGAGGTGTCCGAGCTTCTGGGCGTAGGCGCCGGCGGTGTCGGGGGCGAGGAGTTCGGGGGTGAGGTTGCGGTAGCCGACGAGGGACTCGGGCTTGGAGTAGAGGAA
>NZ_JBEZNU010000010.1:231121-275268 GCF_040653375.1 Streptomyces sp. NPDC047974 | reverse complement strand
CGTGCGCTCGCAAGGCGGAGGAGGGAGTCCATGCGGAGCATCGGCGACCGACGACAACGCGGCGAGCGCGCGTGCCAGACGCCGCGAGCCCGGCACGATCCGGAAGAAGCGGCCTAGCTCAGGCTCTTGTAGAAGTGGACGTCCTCCGCGCCGCCCGGGATGCCGAGCGTGCGGCCGGTCTCCGCGTACCCGTGCCGCCGGTAGAAGTCCGGGGCCTGGAAGGTGAAGGAGGAGACGGTGGCGCGGTCGCAGCCGCGCCGGCGGGCCTCGGCCTCGGCCGCGCGCAGCAGCCTGCTCCCCCAGCCGTCCCGGCGGTGCTCCTCGTGCACCCACAGCATCTCGATGCCGAGCAGTCCGCCCCAGGTCCAGGCGGTCAGCCCGCCGACGGTCTCGCCCGTCGCCGGGTCCTGCGCCCGCACGGACAGCGCGCCCTGGTCCTCCGGGGTGGTCCCGGTGGCCGCGAAGTTGTGCGCGTCGAGACCCCGGTCCAGGAGTTTCGCCAGGTCCGGGTCGCGGTCCCCGACGGTCAGCCCCGCCTCGTCGTGATCATGGTTCATGCCGCCGAGTCTGGCACGGGCGCCCTCAGGAGGGGGACGACCTCGGCCTCCTCGTACGCGAAGTGGGCCTCCAGTTCCGCCCGCAGCCGCTCGAATTCGGGCCGCAGCCGCTCCGGCCCCGTCTCGTCGACCCGGGCGAGCAGCTCCCGCAGGCCGTCGAGCGCGCGGGAGACGGTGGCGTGTTCGGCGTGGAGCCGCTCGAAGACCCCGGCCTTCCCGGGGAACTCACGCGCCAGGTACGGGAAGAGGCCGGCGTCCTCGCCGCCGTGGTGCCGGGCGAGGCCCGAGCAGAAGGTGAGGCAGTGGCGGCGGAGCTCCACCGTCAGCTCGGCGGCGCCCGGCGCGGCGAGGCCCTCGGCGAGGGCGGCGAGCTCGCCGCGCAGCCAGTCGTGGACCTTCACCAGCTCGTCGGCGAGGGCGTCGAGCCGGTCCGGCGGGGTGTAGTCGTCGTCCGGGATCCGGTGGAGGACGACGACGGGCAGGACCCGGTCGGTCTGCCTCTGGTAGTCGGCGTAGCCGGGGGCGACGGCGACGACCTTGGCGAAGAGCGCGTCCCGCTCGGCGCCGGTCGCGGCGACGGCGGTGGCCTGCCAGGTGTCCGCGCCCCTTTCCACGGTCACCGTGGGGTTGACGAGGATGTTGCGGTACCAGTCCGGGTGGCGGTCGGAGCCGCCGGCCGAGCCGACGACGAGCAGCCGGTCGCCGTCCTCGGCGAATCCGAGCGGAGTGGTGTGTTCTTTCCCGGACCTGGCGCCGGTGGTGGTGAGGAGCAGGAGCACCCAGCCCTCGAAGGGGCCGCCGAGGCGTCCGGCGTTGGTGCGGAATTCGTCGATGATCGGGGTGTTGAAGTCGAGAGGCAACTGCCGTCCCTACTGTTCTCTTGCCTCCATGTCTCCGCTTTCGAGCGCGGACCGACACGCGACGCGAGGAGCCCCATTTTGACGCGGAGGCCCTTGACGGTGTCAAGGGCCTTCGTCACGGGGCGGGTTCCTCCCGGTGCCCGGATCCGGCTCAAGGCCCGGGTCCCGGGAGGAGGTTCGGTGGGGGTCAGACTCCGGTACGGGCGCGCTCCTCGCCCTGGTCGCGCTGGTCGGGTACGGGGGTGGGGTCGGCGGGCCCGGTGGGGTCGGCGGGCCCGGCGTGGCCGGCGTGGTCGTCGACGAGCGTCGTCTCGTCGAAGGGGATTTTCCCCGCCAGGACCTCCGTCACCCGCGTCCGGTCGATCTCCTTCGTCCAGGTCCCGACCAGGACGGTGGCGACGGCGTTGCCGGCGAAGTTGGTGAGGGCGCGGGCCTCGCTCATGAAGCGGTCGATGCCGACGATCAGGCCGACGCCGTCGACCAGGTCGGGGCGGTGCGACTGGAGGCCGCCGGCGAGGGTGGCGAGACCGGCGCCGGTGACGCCGGCGGCGCCCTTCGAGGCGATGATCATGAAGACGAGGAGGGAGATCTGCTCGCCGATCGAGAGCGGGTCGCCCATCGCCTCGGCGACGAAGAGCGAGGCCATCGTGAGGTAGATGGCGGTGCCGTCGAGGTTGAAGGAGTAGCCGGTGGGGACGGTGATGCCGACGACCGGCTTGGAGACGCCCAGGTGCTCCATCTTCGCGATCAGGCGGGGCAGCGCCGACTCGGAGGAGGAGGTCGAGAGGATCAGCAGGAACTCGCGGCCCAGGTACTTCAGGAGCGACCAGATGTTGACCCCGGCGACCAGCCGGAGCAGCGCCCCGAGGACGACGAAGACGAAGAGGGCGCAGGTCAGGTAGAAGCCGATCATGATGACGGCGAGCGACTTCAGGGCGTCGAGGCCGGTGGCGCCGACCACGGCGGCGATGGCGCCGAAGGCGCCGACCGGCGCCGCCCACATGATCATGGACAGGATGCGGAAGACGAGCCGCTGGATGTGGCCGATGCCGCGGAGCACCGGCTCGCCGGCCGAGCCCATCGCCTGGAGCGCGAAGCCCGCGAGGAGGGCGACGAGCAGGGTCTGGAGGACCTCGCCCTCGGTGAAGGCGGAGACCAGGGTCTTCGGGATGATCCCGAGCAGGAAGTCGGCGGTGCCCTCGCTCGCGCCCTCCGCCTGCTTGGCGCCGGCCTCGGCCAGCTCCTTGGTGAGGTGGAGGCTGGAACCGGGCTCCAGGAGGTTGCCGACGACGAGACCGATCGCGAGTGCGACGGTCGACATCACCAGGAAGTAGCCGAGCGCGAGGCCGCCGACGGCGCCGACCTTGGCGGCCTTGCGGACCGAGCCGACGCCCAGCACGATCGTGCAGAAGATGATCGGCGAGATCATCATCTTGATGAGGTTCACGAAGCCGGTGCCCAGCGGCTTCAGCTCGACGGCCACGCCGGGGGCGAGGAAGCCGACGCCGATGCCGAGCAGGACGGCGCCGATCACGGCCAGATACAGATAGTGGGTGCGGTCCCGGCGTGCGGCCACGGGGTCCTCCTCGCGCTGATGGGGGGCGTCCACGTCCCGGTGGACTCCGCGACTATCCATCAGCCTGTGACCGGGGTCACCGTTGCGTGCGTTTCGTTCATGGCCGAAACGTGCGCCCGCCGCGTCCGCGGAGAACGATTCGGGAACGCGATGCGCGGGAGCAAATCACGGCGTGCACACTTGCACGCATGCGTCTCCCGCTCCTCCGCCCCCTCCCCCGGCCGCGGCCCCGCAGCCTGGCCGGCCAGCTCTTCGCCATGCAGGTCGTGCTGATGGCCGCGGTCGTGGCAGGGTGCGCCGTCTTCGCGTACCTCACGGACCGGACGCAGGCCGAGGAGACCGCGCGCCGGCAGGTGACCGCCGCCGCGACGGCCGTCGCCGGCTCGCCGTCCGTGCGGGCCGCCGCGCGCTCGGACGCGCCGTCCGCCGCGCTCCAGCCGTACGCGGAGGAGCTCCGGCGGCGGGCGGACCTCGCCTTCGTGGTGATCATGGCGCCGGACGGCACCCGGTGGACGCACCCGGAGCCCGACCGGATCGGGGCGCACTACCTCGGCCACATCGAGCCGGCGCTGCGCGGCGAGACCTTCTCGGAGACGTATCCGGGGACGCTCGGCCCGTCGGTGCGGACGATCACGCCGGTCCTCTCCGGGGGGCGGGTGGTGGCCCTGGTCAGCGCGGGCATCACCATCGAGCGGATCAGCGCCCAGGTACGGGAGCAGGTGACCGCGCTGCTCGGGATGGCGGGCGCGGCGCTCGCGCTCGGCGGCGCCGGCACGTACGTCGTCAACGCGCGGCTGCGGCGGCACACCCACGGGATGAACGCCACCGAGCTCAGCCGGATGCACGACTACCACGAGGCGGCGCTGCACGCGGTGCGGGAGGGCCTCGTGATGCTGGACGGGCGGCGCAGGATCGCGCTCATCAACGACGGGGCGCGCGAACTCCTCGGCCTCGACGAGGGGGTGGTGGGCCGGCCCGCGGCGGAGCTCGGCCTTCCGGCCCCGCTGACGGGGGCGCTGCTCTCCTCGGAGCCACGGGTAGACGAGACCCATCTGACGGACGAGCGGGTCCTCGTCGTCAACACCCGCCCGGTGGTGGGCGGGGAGCAGCGGGGCACCGTCGTGACCCTCCGCGACCGCACCGAACTCCAGGCTTTGTCGGGGGAGTTGGACTCCCAGCGCGGGTTCACCGAGGCGCTGCGCTCGCAGGCCCACGAGGCGGCGAACCGGCTCCACACGGTGGTCTCGCTGATCGAACTCGGGCGGGTGGCGGAGGCGGTGGAGTTCGCGACGGCCGAGCTGGAGCTGGCGCAGGCGCTCACCGACCGGGTGGTCGAGGCGGTCGGCGAGCCGGTCCTCGCGGCGCTGCTGCTCGGGAAGGCGGCGCAGGCCAACGAGCGCGGCGTGGAGCTGGTCCTCACCGAGGACAGCCGGATCGACGACGGGCTGCTGCCGCCGGCCCTGGAGCCGAGGGCCCTCGTGACGGTCCTCGGCAACCTCGTCGACAACGCGGTGGAGGCGGCCGGCGGGACCCCGCACGCGCGCGTGACCGTCACGGTCGCGGCCCGCGCGGGCGACGGCGAGCTGCTGGTCCGCGTCGACGACAGCGGGCCCGGCGTCCGGCCCGCCGACCGCGACGCGGTCCTCGGCCGCGGCTGGTCCACCCGGGGCCCGGGGCGCGGCCTCGGCCTGGCCCTGGTCCGCCAGGCCGTCACCCGGGCCGCCGGCACGCTCACCGTCGCCGAGGCCCCCGGGGGCGGCGCCCGCTTCACCGTCCGGGTGCCGCTCCCCCGCGCCGGAGGCGAGGCATGAGCGGGACGCAGGAGATCCGGGTCCTGGTCGTGGAGGACGATCCCGTCGCCGCGGACGCGCACGCGCTGTACGCGGGGCGGGTGGAGGGCTTCCGGGTGGTCGGGGTCGCGCACTCGCGGGCGGCGGCGGTGCGGCTGCTCGACCGGGTCCCCGTCGACCTGATCCTGCTCGACCTCTACCTTCCGGACGGGCACGGCCTCGCGCTGCTGCGGGCGCTGCGGGCCGCCGGGCACGCGGCGGACGTCATCGCGGTGACCTCGGCGCGCGATCTCGCGGTGGTCCGCGAGGGGGTGTCGCTCGGGGTCGTCCAGTACGTCCTCAAGCCCTTCGCCTTCGCGACCCTGCGGGACCGGCTGACGCGGTACGCGGAGTTCCGGGGCGCGGCCGGGGAGGCGTCCGGGCAGGACGAGGTCGACCGCGCCCTCGCCGCGCTGCGCGCCCCGCAGCCGGCCACCCTCCCGAAGGGCCTCAGCGGCCCGACCCTGGAGGCCGTCACCCGCACCCTGCGGGAGGCCCCGGCCGGCCTCACCGCCGCCGAGGCCGGCACGGCGGTCGGCATCTCCCGCATCACCGCCCGCCGCTACCTGGAGCACCTCGTCACCGAGGGCCGCGCCGCCCGAGCCCCCCAGTACGGCCAGATCGGCCGCCCGGAGCTCCAGTACCGCTGGCGCGAAACCACCCGTTGACAGGCCGCGCCTCGGGACCGCGGGCCGCCGTCGCCGCGGAGCCGGCCGGGAGTCCCCGACGTCCGTCCCCCGGGACGGCCGGGCCTGCCGGGCCCGGGGCGTCCCGGGGCGGGCGTGCGGCCTCCCGGGCCGGGCGCGGCGGATCCCGTACCCCTTCCGGCGGCGGCCCGGACGGGCCCGCGGTCGCTCACCGGACGTCACGCACCGCTCACCGGGGATTACCGGCCGGTTCCGACGTTCCTACAGGCCGTGGCCTCATATGAACGCACCGTAGCCATATTCGGCCATTCGTGGCTACCGTGGCCGGGTGCACCATCCCTCTCCCCCCTTCGACGCCCCGGCCGCGCGCCGCCTGCGGCAGGGGCTCGGCATGGCGCCCGCCCATGTCGCGTACGGCCTGCGGGCGCAGTACGGCCTCCCCGTCACCCCCGACGCCGTCGCCGCCTGGGAGCGCGGCACCCTCGTGCCGAGCGAACAGGAGCTGACCGCCCTCGCGGGCGTCCTGTGGTGCTCGCCGGCCGATCTGATCGCCGTCGCCTCCACGCTGCGCGAGCACCGGGTGGCGCGCGGGCTGTCCGTGGAGGAGCTGGCCCGGCGGGTCGGCGTCGCCGCGCACGCGTACGCCCGGATGGAGGACGCGGGGACCTGGAAGGGCACCGAGCGGCAGACGGCCGCGCTCGCCGAGGTCCTGGGGCTCGGCCCGCGCGCCCTGATCACCGCGACCGGCGGCGACGAGCGGCTCGCGGAGCTGCTGCGGGACGCGGCGACGACCCGCTGGCAGGCGTACGTGAAGCCCGCCGTACGGATGCTGCCGCTGTCCAAGCGGGTCGTGGAACCGGCCCTCGCGCGGCTGCACGCGGAGTACCACGCCCACATGGCCGCCACGTCCAGCTGGGGCGCCTCGGGCGCGACGGGCGACGAGGGCCGCGCGTACCTGGAGTCGGTCAACGAGCACTTCTGGGCGGCGGTGGGGCACTAGGACAGGCCCTAGGACCCGGAGAACAGACGACGGAGGTCCCGCCGGGCGGGACCTCCGTCGTCGCGTCGCGGGCGGTCAGAAGACCGACTCGGCCTCGCGGATGCGGTCCGCGGGGACCGTCTTGAGCCGGGTGATGGCCTCGGCGAGCGGCACCATCTTCACGTCGGTGCCGCGCAGCGCCGTCATGTTGCCGAACTCGCCGCGGTGCACGGCCTCCACCGCGTGCCAGCCGAAGCGGGTGGCGAGGACGCGGTCGTACGCGGTGGGCGTGCCGCCGCGCTGGACGTGGCCGAGGATGACCGGCCGGGCCTCCTTGCCGAGGCGCCGCTCCAGCTCGTACGCGAGGGCCGTGCCGATGCCCTGGAAGCGCTCGTGGCCGAACTGGTCGATCTCGCCCTTGCCGTAGTCCATCGTGCCCTCGGCCGGGTGCGCGCCCTCGGCGACGCAGATGACCGCGAACTTCTTGCCGCGGGCGAAGCGCTCCTCGACCATCTTGACGAGGTCGGCCGGGTCGAAGGGCCGCTCCGGGAGGCAGATGCCGTGGGCGCCGCCGGCCATGCCGGACTCCAGCGCGATCCAGCCGGCGTGACGGCCCATCACCTCGACGACCATCACCCGCTGGTGCGACTCGGCGGTGGTCTTCAGCCGGTCCATCGCCTCGGTGGCGACGCCGACGGCGGTGTCGAAGCCGAAGGTGCGGTCGGTGGACGAGATGTCGTTGTCGATGGTCTTGGGGACGCCGACGACCGGCACGCCCGCGTCGGAGAGCATCCGGGCGGCGGTCAGCGTGCCCTCGCCGCCGATCGGGACGAGCGCGTCGAAGCCGCTCTTCTCGACGAGCGCCTTGGCGTTGTCGCAGGCGGCGGCGAAGCGGTCGCGCTCCAGGCGGGAGGAGCCGAGGATGGTGCCGCCGCGGGCGAGGATGCCGCTGACGGCGTTGAGGTCGAGCGGGCGGTAGCGGCCGTCGAGGAGTCCGGCGTAGCCGTCCTCGAAGCCGATGACCTCGTCCCCGTAGTGGGTGACGGCCCGGTGCACGACCGACCGGATCACTGCGTTCAGGCCGGGGCAGTCGCCGCCTGCGGTGAGGACTCCGATGCGCATCGTGCTGTGTCTCCTGCTCGATCGAGGTTCCGTGTGAGCCGTTGACCCGTTGCCTGAGCCGTCGGCCCGCTTCCTTGAGCCGTTTCCGATTCTCACACGACGGATCCGCCAGGGCCCTGTGCCGCCGCTCGGCGCGCGGCGGGGACGGGTCCGTCCGGGGGTCTTTCGTCCCCTGGAGTGGGGCCTTCGTACGGCGGGCGGCGTACCCAGGTGCAGGGGTATTGTCAAGGGGGTAATGCCACCCTATCGGTGCCTTTCCGGGGCCGAGGGTTGACGAAGGTCGAGGGCCGGGCCCGAGGACGGGCCGGGCCCTCGCGCAGGACGGCCCTCCCACGGGACGGGCCCCTTCCGCAGGACGGGACAGGAGACCGCGGCGTGACGCGCAGTGTGTACGTGACCGGGATCGACCGCGGGGACGGCCGCCAGGTCGTCGAGCTGGGAGTCATGGAGCTCCTCACCCGACAGGTGGACCGGGTGGGGGTGTTCCGTCCACTGGTGCACGACGGCCCCGACCGCCTCTTCGACCTGCTGCGCACCCGCTACCGCCTCACCCAGGACCCGTCCACGGTCTACGGCATGGACTACCACGAGGCCTCCGCGCTCCAGGCCGAGCAGGGCACCGACGAGCTGCTCTCCCGGCTGGTCGACCGCTTCCACGCGGTCGCCCGCGACTACGAGGTCGTCCTCGTCCTCGGCACCGACTTCGCCGGCACCCAGGTCCCCGACGAACTGGCCCTCAACGCCCGCCTGGCGAACGAGTTCGGCGCCTCCGTCATCCCGGTCGTCGGCGGCAAGGGCCAGCCCGCCGAGTCCGTCCGCGCCGAGGCCCGCAACGCCTTCCGCGCCTACGACGGCCTCGGCTGCGACGTCCTCGCCATGGTCGTCAACCGGGTCGCCGGCGAGGACCGCGAGGCCATCGCCGACCGGCTGGCCGCCCGGCTCCCCGTCCCCTGCTACGTCCTCCCCGACGAGCCGGCCCTCGCCGCTCCGACGGTCGCCCAGATCACCCACGCGCTCGGCGCCACCGTCGTCCTCGGCGACGACGCCGGCCTCGCCCGCGACGCCCTGGACTTCGTCTTCGGCGGCGCGATGCTGCCGAACTTCCTGGGCGCGCTGACCCCCGGCTGCCTCGTCGTCACCCCCGGGGACCGCGCCGACCTGGTCGTCGGCGCGCTCGCCGCCCACTCGGCCGGTACGCCCCCGATCGCGGGCGTCCTGCTCACCCTCGACGAGCGGCCCACCGACGCGGTCCTCACCCTGGCCGCCCGGCTCGCGCCCGGCACCCCGGTCATCTCCGTCGCCGGCAACAGCTTCCCCACCGCCGCGGAGCTCTTCGCCCTGGAGGGCAAGCTCAACGCCGCCACCCCCCGCAAGGCGGAGACCGCGCTCGGCCTCTTCGAGCGGCACGTGGACACCGCCGACCTGCTCAAGCGGATCTCGGTGGCGCCCAGCGGCCGGGTCACCCCGATGATGTTCGAGCACGAGCTCCTGGAGCAGGCCCGCGCCGACCGCCGCCGGGTGGTCCTCCCCGAGGGCACCGAGGAGCGGGTGCTGCGCGCCGCCGACGTGCTGCTGCGCCGCGACGTCTGCGACCTCACCCTCCTCGGCGACATCGAGGCCATCCGCAAGAAGGCCGCCGACCTCAGCGTGGACCTGCGCGACACCCAGCTGATCGACCCGCAGACCTCCGAGCTGCGCGACGCCTTCGCCCAGCAGTACGCGGCGCTCCGCGCCCACAAGGGCGTCACCGTGGAGCTCGCGTACGACGTCGTCTCGGACGTGAACTACTTCGGCACCCTGATGGTCCAGGAGGGCCTCGCCGACGGCATGGTCTCCGGCGCGGTCCACTCCACCGCCGCGACCATCCGCCCCGCCTTCGAGATCATCAAGACGAAGCCGGAGGCGTCGATCGTCTCCTCGGTCTTCTTCATGTGCCTCGCCGACAAGGTGCTCGTGTACGGCGACTGCGCCGTCAACCCGGACCCGAACGCCGAGCAGCTCGCGGACATCGCGGTCCAGTCGGCGGCCACCGCGGCCCGCTTCGGCGTCGAACCGCGGATCGCGATGCTCTCGTATTCCACCGGCACCTCCGGCTCCGGCGCCGACGTCGACAAGGTGCGCGAGGCGACCAAGCTCGTCCGCGAGGCCCACCCGGAGCTGCGGATCGAGGGCCCGATCCAGTACGACGCCGCCGTCGAGCCCTCCGTGGCCGCCACCAAGCTGCCGGACTCGGAGGTGGCGGGCCAGGCGACCGTGCTGATCTTCCCGGACCTCAACACCGGCAACAACACCTACAAGGCGGTCCAGCGCTCGGCCGGCGCCATCGCCGTCGGACCGGTCCTCCAGGGCCTGCGCAAGCCCGTCAACGACCTCTCGCGCGGCGCCCTCGTCAGCGACATCGTCAACACGGTCGCCATCACCGCGATCCAGTCCCAGATCCCGTCACAGGGCCAGTCCCAGGTTCCGACCCCGGCTCAGGAGCTCCCCGCATGACCGGCACCCCCACCCGCGTCCTCGTCCTCAACTCCGGCTCCTCGTCGGTGAAGTACCAGCTCCTCGACATGAGCGACGGCAGGCTAGCCCAGGGGCTCGTCGAGCGGATCGGCGAGGAGACCTCCCGGCTCGCCCACACCCCGCTCCTGGGCGGCGGGAGCGCGCCGCGCGAGCGGACCGGCCCGATCCCCGACCACGCGGCCGCGCTGAAGGCGGTCGCCGCGGAGCTGGCGGCGGACGGCCTCGGCCTGGACTCCCCCGAACTGGCCGCGATCGGCCACCGGGTGGTGCACGGCGGGCTGCGCTTCACCGAACCGACCGTCATCGACGAGGAGGTCGTCGCCGAGATCGAACGGCTGGTGCCGGTGGCGCCGCTGCACAACCCGGCGAACCTGCTCGGCATCCGCACCGCGATGGCGCTGCGCCCCGACCTGCCGCAGGTCGCGGTCTTCGACACCGCCTTCCACACCACGATGCCGGAGGCGGCGGCGCGGTACGCGATCGACGTGGAGACCGCCGACGCCCACCGGATCCGCCGCTACGGCTTCCACGGCACCTCGCACGCCTACGTCTCCCGGGCGACGGCGAAGCTGCTCGGCAAGGAGCCCGAGGAGGTGAACGTGATCGTGCTCCACCTCGGCAACGGCGCCTCCGCCTCGGCGGTCCGCGGCGGCCGCTGCGTGGACACCTCCATGGGCCTGACGCCGCTGGAGGGCCTGGTCATGGGCACCCGCTCCGGCGACATCGACCCGGCGGTCACCTTCCACCTCAAGCGGGTGGCGGGCATGGACGCCGACGAGATCGACGTCCTCCTCAACAAGAAGTCGGGCCTCGTCGGCCTCTGCGGCGACAACGACATGCGCGAGATCCGGCGCCGGGTCGACGAGGGCGACGCGCGGGCCGCGCTCGCCTTCGACATCTACGTCCACCGCCTGAAGAAGTACATCGGCGCGTACTACGCGGTCCTCGGGCGCGTCGACGCGGTCGTCTTCACCGCCGGCGTGGGCGAGAACGCGGCGCCGGTGCGGGAGGCGGCCATCGCCGGCCTGGAGGAGCTGGGCCTCGCGGTGGACGCGGACCTCAACGCCGTACGGTCCGGCGAACCGCGGATCATCTCGCCCGAGTACGCCCGGGTCGCGGTGGCCGTGGTGCCCACCGACGAGGAACTGGAGATCGCCCGCCAGACCTTCGCCCTGACGGGCGCGGATCCGGTGGCCGAAAAAGTTACTCGAACGACAAACGCCTGAGCGGGCCCGCGCCCATTTGTACTTTCCGCCAGCCGGAATATTCCGCAGTGAAACAAACCGATAGGATCCGCCTCATGCGCCGTTCCAAAATCGTCTGCACGCTGGGCCCCGCCGTCGACTCGTACGAGCAGCTGAAGGCTCTCATCGAGGCCGGTATGAACGTGGCCCGTTTCAACATGAGCCACGGAACCCAGGCAGAGCACCAGGAGCGGTACGACCGTCTCCGCAAGGCCGCCGCCGACACCGGCCGCGCCATCGGTGTGCTGGCCGACCTCCAGGGCCCCAAGATCCGTCTGGAGACCTTCGCCGAGGGTCCGGTCGAGCTGGTCCGAGGGGACGAGTTCACCATCACCACGGAGGACGTCCCCGGCGACAAGTCCATCTGCGGCACCACCTACAAGGGCCTCCCGGGCGACGTCTCCAAGGGCGACCAGGTCCTCATCAACGACGGCAACGTCGAGCTGCGGGTCGTCGAGGTCGAGGGCCCCCGGGTCAAGACCGTCGTCATCGAGGGCGGCGTGATCTCCGACCACAAGGGCATCAACCTGCCCGGTGCGGCGGTCAACGTCCCGGCCCTCTCCGAGAAGGACGTCGAGGACCTCCGCTTCGCCCTCCGGATGGGCTGCGACATGGTCGCCCTCTCCTTCGTCCGCGACGCCGCCGACGTCAAGGACGTCCACAAGGTGATGGACGAGGAGGGCCGCCGGGTCCCCGTCATCGCCAAGGTCGAGAAGCCGCAGGCCGTCGAGAACATGGCCGAGGTCGTCGCCGCCTTCGACGCGGTCATGGTCGCCCGCGGCGACCTCGCCGTCGAGTACCCCCTCGAACGCGTCCCGATGGTGCAGAAGCGCCTCGTCGAGATGTGCCGCCGCAACGCCAAGCCGGTCATCGTCGCCACCCAGATGATGGAGTCGATGATCACCAACTCCCGTCCGACCCGCGCCGAGGCGAGCGACGTCGCCAACGCGATCCTGGACGGCGCGGACGCGGTCATGCTCTCCGCCGAGTCGAGCGTGGGCGCCTACCCGATCGAGACCGTCAAGACGATGTCGAAGATCGTCGCCGCGGCCGAGGAGGAGCTCCTCTCCAAGGGCCTCCAGCCCCTGGTCCCCGGCAAGAAGCCCCGCACCCAGGGCGGCTCCGTCGCCCGCGCGGCCTGCGAGATCGCCGACTTCCTGGACGGCAAGGCCCTCATCGCCTTCACCCAGTCCGGCGACACCGCCCGCCGCCTCTCCCGCTACCGCACCCAGCAGCCGATCCTCGCCTTCACCACCGACGAGGGCACCCGCAACCAGCTCACCCTGAGCTGGGGCGTCGAGTCCTTCCTCGTCCCCTTCGTCGACAACACCGACGCGATGGTCGACCTCGTCGACGCCGAGCTCCTCAAGCTCCAGCGCTACAACGCGGGCGACACCATGATCATCACCGCCGGCTCCCCGCCCGGCGTCCCCGGCACCACCAACATGGTCCGCGTCCACCACCTGGGCGGCGGCGAGGGCGCCTGACGCCTCGCCGCTGACGCCGTGACACGACGACGGCCTCTCCTCCCGGCTGGGAGGAGAGGCCGTCGTCGTGTGCGGCTCCCGGAGTGGTTCGGGGTCAGCTCGGCTCGATGGTGTTGCGGAGGTCCTCGACCTTGAGGGTTCCGCCGAACTGGCCGGCCTGCTTGAGCTTGACGTTGCTGAAGAAGACGGCCGGGAGGTCCAGCGGCGGCGGGGACTCGGGGCCGAAGGTGATCGGGATGATGCCGAGGAGGTTGCCCTTCAGCTCCTCCGTGTACATCGTCACCGTGCCGTCGGTGATCGTGGAGGTCGAACCGCGCTTGGAGCGGACGTGGGCCTCACGCCCCTCGGAGTGCTCGGTGATCTGGTGCAGGTCCTTGATCCCGACGTAGGTCGCCGTGAACTTCAGGACCTTCTTGACCTTGCCGCCGTACGTCTTCACCTCGACGATGCCGTGGTACTTCAGGCCGCTGAGCGTGAGCAGCGAGGACTCCAGGCGCCACGGCTCGTCCGGCAGCAGCGGGATGCCGGGCTCGACCTCGGCGGCGGCGAGCGCCGCGTCGTCGCGCTCGGGGCACGGGAATCGGGGCTTGGCGCCGTCGGGTATGTCCGTGTCCGGCTTGGCCTCCAGGCCCTGCGCGCTCTTCGGCAGCTCCTGGACCTCCACGCCGGCCTTCTCCGCGGCCTCCTTGATGGCGGCCTTGGTCTCTTCGGCCTTCGTGTCCGCTGCCGTCGTGTCCGTCGTACCGGACTTCGCGGTGTCGGTCTTCGTGGTGTCGGACTTCGCGGTGTCGGTCTTCGGGGCGGGCGCCTCGGTGGCCGGGGCCTGCGTCTCGTCCGCCGCGGCCGCCTTCTGCTGCGGGGCGGCCGTCGTCGCCGAAGGCGTCGGGGTCGGAGTCGCGGTCGGGGTCGCCGTGGGCTCCTGCTCCGGGGCGAGCCCGCCGAAGAAGTCCTTGAGGGCGTCGCCGACTCCCAGCGGGTCGAGCGGGTTGACCGACTTCGTGGGCGTGGGCGTGGCCGTGGCGGTGGCGGTGGGCGCCGCCTCGGCGGCCGCCGCCTGGGCGCCGCCCTGGACCGCCGTGGTGGCGGACGGGCTCGCCGTCGCGGTGGGCGTGGCGGTCGCGGACGGGGTCGCCGTCGGCTCCCCGGTCGGCTCGGCCGGCTCGGTGGCCGTGGCCGTCGCGGTCGGCTCCGGCTTCGCGGTCTCGGTGGCCTTCGCCGTGGGCGTGGCCGTCGTCTCCTCCGCCACCGGCTCGTCGGAGCGGGTCACACAGGGGCCGGGCGCGAAGGGGACGTCCTTCTCGTCGGCGAGCGCGGGACTGGGCGCGAGGCCCATGCCCATGAGCACCGCGGTGGGCATGGCGGCGAGCGCCATCGCCTTGCCCGCCGGGCCCTGGATCCTGTTCAGCAGCGTCTTGCGAGGGGCCGCGTGGCGCGGTCCGCTCCTCCCGAGGCCCTGCTGGGTCTCGTCACCCCGCACTGTTCCTCCCGCCGTTGGCGTCGATCGTCGTGTCGGTCGCCGGTCCGTGCGCCTGCTCGGGGACTCCGGCCGCCATCACGGCCTCGGTCCCGGCCTCGGGGGCGTACGCGGTCTCCTCGGAGGCCACCGGCTCACCGTCGTGCTCCGCGTCGTCGGTCTCCTCGACCGGCGGGGCGGGTGCCCAGGCCGCGGACATGCCGCCGCCGATGAGGCTGAACAAGAACCCGATGACGAGACCGCCGAAGTTCGACACGGGGATGGAGACCAGGCCGAGCACGATCGTCGCGACACCCGCGAAGACCCGGACGACGGGCTGGAACCACATCGTGAGGCCGAGTGTGAAGAGCAGGACGCCGATGATCAGCGCACCGGCTCCGGCGGTCGTGGCCATGGCCAGGGTCATGTTGCCGAGTCGCACGTCTCCGTACGGGAGGTAGGCGATCGGCAGGCTGGCGAAGATGGTGAACAGGCCCGCCCAGAAGGGCCGGGTCTGCCGCCAGACCTTGAACCGGTTCTCCTTGCGGACTTCGTGGGAGGCAGGGGTCTCGGCGCTCATGGAAAACAGCTCCCTGGAAGCGGTGTTGCTGAGAAAGTGAGAAGACCGGGGCGGCCCCGGTGAAGGTGCGGGCCGCCGGAACGGCCCGCACCCCGCAGGACCAGGTCAGCCCTGGAAGCACTCCTTGTCCGTGCCCCGGTGCAGGGACAGGTTCAGGTCAGGGAGCTTGAAGGTGCCGGCCGTGGTGGCCCACGCCTTCTGCTTGACGTTGGTCAGCGTCGCGGTCTCGGCGCGCTGGGCGAAGCCGTACGGGCTGGCCTGGGTGTTGGGCTGGATGCCCTGGCGGCCGGACGGCTTGCCGTCGGGGCCGTGGTCGAGGGCGCCCGCCGCGATGCCGATGTCGATGTTCGAGAACTCGGCGTCGGCGTCGAGGTACGAGACGTCGAGGTAGAGCTCCTCGGCCTCGACCTTGGTCCCCTCGTTACCGGCCTCCAGGCGCAGGGTGATGTTCCCCAGGCCCGGGACGGGGGTGACGACGGACTGGCACATGTTGGTGATCTTGGCCGTGTCGAAGCCGGAGACCGCGACCGGGGCGGCGAACGGCTCGCCCTTGAGGTCCTTGGCCTTGTTGACACTGCCGTACTGGACGAACTGGGTGCCTTCGAGCTTGTCCGTCGCGACCTTGAACTCCTGGCCGGAGATCGCGAAGGACGCGGCGAGCGCACCCTGGGCCAGGCCGACACCGATCGCGGCCGTGGCCGCCAGGCTCGGGACCATGACGACGGCGAAACGCTTCCATCTGGTCCCGCCACGAACCTGGGACTTCATGAGAATCCTCCTTCTCGGACGTACATCTCCAGGAGGGCCCGGGGCCCGGCCTGGGATGGGAGAAGAGCTACGTCCTCGGGAAGGAGAGCGCCGAAGCGTCAGGAGGCGCGACGCGCGTCCGAATCACCGGCGATCACCCCCGAGCGACAACCATGTGCCGCGCGTGCGCACGGCCCGGTGGACAGGTCCTGCCCGGTGGGAGCAGGAACCCCCCTGTCCGATGACCGGTCGCCTGGGGCGTCCGGTCCGCCCGGTGGGGACCCTCGCCGTGCGTCCTGGCGGTTGCCGGGGCGTGCGGTTCGGACCGAGCGTGGCCGATCGTGGTCCATTCCCGGCGCCCGCACAAGGGGTTCATTACTCGCTAGTAACGGATGCGTGACCACGCCATGGCGCGATGCCGCCACCCGGGTACGCAGGGTGGGGGTGCGTGGTGCGGAAAATCCGCTTATGTGAAGGCGAACCCGGACAGACCCACGGGTTCGATTTACTGCAAGTAACAGCGGCCGCGTTTATCAAGATTTGGTAAAGCGCGGCCGCCACTTGTCACCGTGTCGCCAAATCGCCGGACGATCCGGCGGCTTTTCCCGCTCTGAGCAGGCGCTTAGTCCCTGCCCCGGAATTCAGGGGTCAGAACAGCACCCGGGCCAGCGCCTGGCGGGCCGCGATCACCCGCGGGTCCTCCGGGCCGATGACCTCGAACAGCTCCAGGAGCCGCAGCCGCGCCGCGTCCCGGTCGTCGCCGAAGGTGCGGCGCACGGTCTCCACGAGCCGCCCGAAGGCGTCCTGGACGTGACCGCCCACCAGGTCCAGGTCGGCGGCGGCGATCTGCGCGGCGACGTCCGCCGGGTTGTCCGCCGCGTTCTTCCGGACCGTCTGCGGGTCCATGCCCTGCACCCGGCCGAGCAGTTCCGCCTGGGCGAGGCCCAGCTTGGCCTCGGGGTGCTCCGGGTCGTCGGCGAGGACGTTCTTGTACGCCTGCACCGCGCCGGCCATGTCGCCCGCGTCCAGCGCGGTCGCGGCCGCCTCCAGGAGGGCGTCGTACGGGCCGGCGACCTGCCGGTCGGCGGGCTCGGCGCCCTCGGCGCCGGTGTCCACGGTCAGACCGGTCAAACCGAACCGCTCCTCGCCGATCTGGATCAGCTGGTCGAGGGTCTCGCGGATCTGGGCCTCCGGCACCGCGCCCTGGAAGAGGGGCAGCGCCTGGCCGGCGACGACCGCGAAAACGGCCGGAATTCCCTGGATGCCGAACTGCTGCATCAGCATCTGATTGGCGTCGACGTCGATCTTCGCGAGGAGGAAACGGCCGTCGTACTCCACGGCCAGCCGCTCCAGGAGCGGGCCCAGCTGCTTGCAGGGCTCGCACCACTCGGCCCAGAAGTCGAGGACGACCGGGACCTCGGCGGACCGCTGGAGCACATCGCGCTCGAAGCCCGCCTCGTCGACGTCGATCACGAGGGCGGAAGGCGGCACCGCCGCGGGCCCGCCGTGGCGCGCGGCCTCGGCGCGCGCCTGCTCCGCCTTCGCCTTGGCCTCTCCGGCCGCCTTCACCGCGGCGAGGTCGACGACGCCGCTCATGGACATGTTTCGGGGCTGCATGAGTACATCCTCCCCCCTCCGCGCACGGATTCGTTCAGCCGTGGCTGAACAGCACCCCCCGCCGGGGGCGCTCACCTCTCGCCAGGTCCCCACCCGGCGTCCTGCATGGTTGTCGCTCGGGCCGCTCAAAGCCTTTCGCTACGGGTCGTAGCGTAATGGCCGGGGCCTGGGCGGAGGGGAGCCGTACGCCGTGAACTGCCTCACATCACGGGCCTCTGGCGCCGAACCTACCGGCGGGTATGGTCGTCGTTCATGTGTAGCCGCACCACCCCCCGCAGCACCCGTACCGGCCGCCCCCGCTCCACCGAGGCCGACGAGGCCATCCTGGAGGCGACCCGCGCGGCCCTGGTGGAGCTGGGCTGGTCCAAGCTCACGATGGGCGACGTCGCCACCCGCGCCGGGGTCGCCAAGACCACCCTGTACCGCCGCTGGGCCAACAAGAACGAACTCGTCGTCGACGCCGTCGCCGTCCTCTTCGATGAACTCGAACTGCCCGACCTGGGTTCCCTCCAGGCCGACATCGCCCATGTCGTCCTCCAGTTCGCGACCCTCCTGGAGCGCCCCGAGACCCAGACGGCGCTGATGGCCGTGGTCGCCGAGTCGACGCGGGACGTCCCGCTGCGCGAGCGGATCCGCGCCTCGATCGTGGACCGCCAGAAGCGGCTGGTGCTCGACGGCCGGCGGCGGGCGCAGGAGCGCGGCGAACTGCCCGCGGACCCCGACCCGGTGACCGTGGACGCCATCGACGACCTGATCTTCGACGTGGTCGCCGGCGCCGTGGTGCACCGCGCGCTGGTGAGCGCCGAGCCGGTGGACGCGGCCTGGGTGGACCGGCTCTCCGCGCTGCTGATGGGCGGCCTGGGCGCGGTGGCGACGCTCGGCTAGCGTGCCCGCATGACCTCCCGTACAGACATGCGCCTTTCGGCGGCGGTACGCGCGCTGCTCGACGACGTGAACCACGCCGTGCTGTCCACGATCCAGCCGGACGGCTCCCCGCAGTCCTCCGTGGTGTGGGTGGGCCGGGACGGCGACGACGTCCTGATCTCCAGTCAGGCCGGGCGGCGCAAGGTGGAGAACGTCCGGGCCGACGCCCGGGTCTCGCTCACCCTCCTCGACCGCCGCGACCCGGACCGCTACACGGAGATCCGCGGCTCGGCGACGGTCGCCGAGGACGAGGGACGGGTCCTGGCGGTGGCGCTGGCGGAGAAGTACGAGGGCGAGGGCGCCGGGCAGGAGTATCGGGACCTGCCGCCGGAGCGGGTCCGGGTGACGCTCCGGATCACCCCGGCGAAGGTGCTGGGCTCGGTCCGCTGACGCGTGCGGCCGAAGGGCCGGTACGGAGTCCCGTACCGGCCCTTCGTGCTGTCGCCGTACCGGCTCAGAAGCCGGCGGGCTCCACGTACACGCCCCACTCGTCGCGGAGCACGTCGCAGATCTCGCCGAGGGTGGCCTCGGCGCGGACCGCGTCGAGCATCGGCGGGATCATGTTGGAGCCGTCCCGGGCCGCCGCCAGCATGGCGTCGAGGGAGGCGCGGACCTTCGCCTCGTCGCGCCGGCCCTTGCGCTCGCCGAGGACCCGGACCTGCTCCCACTCGACCTCGTGGCTGACCCGCAGGATCTCCAGGTCGCCGGTGACCGAGCCGTGGTGGACGTTGACGCCGACGACGCGCTTCTCGCCCTTCTCCAGGGACTGCTGGTAGCGGAAGGCGGACTCGGCGATCTCGCCGGTGAACCAGCCGTCCTCGATGCCGCGCAGGATGCCGGAGGTGATCGGGCCGATCGGGTGCTGCCCGTCCGGGTGGGCGCGCAGGCCGCGCTCCTTGATCTGGTCGAAGATCTTCTCGGCGTCGGCCTCGATGCGGTCGGTGAGCTGCTCGACGTACCAGGAGCCGCCCAGCGGGTCCGCGACGTTGGCGACGCCGGTCTCCTCCATCAGCACCTGCTGGGTGCGCAGCGCGATCTCGGCGGCCTGCTCGCTGGGGAGGGCGAGGGTCTCGTCGAGGGCGTTGGTGTGGAGGGAGTTGGTGCCGCCGAGGACGGCGGAGAGGGCCTCGACCGCGGTCCGCACCACGTTGTTGTACGGCTGCTGGGCGGTGAGGGAGACGCCGGCGGTCTGGGTGTGGAAGCGGAGCCACTGCGCCTTGTCGGTCTTGGCGCCGTAGACCTCCTTCATCCAGCGGGCCCAGATGCGGCGGGCCGCGCGGAACTTCGCGATCTCCTCGAAGAAGTCGAGGTGCGCGTCGAAGAAGAAGGAGAGGCCGGGGGCGAAGACGTCGACGTCGAGGCCGCGGGAGAGGCCGAGCTCGACGTAGCCGAAGCCGTCGGCGAGGGTGTACGCCAGCTCCTGCGCGGCCGTCGCCCCGGCCTCGCGGATGTGGTAGCCGGAGACGGAGAGCGGCTTGTAGGCGGGGATGCCGGCCGCGCAGTGCTCCATCAGGTCGCCGATGAGGCGCAGGTGCGGCTCGGGCGGGAAGAGCCACTCCTTCTGCGCGATGTACTCCTTGAAGATGTCGGTCTGGAGCGTGCCGTTGAGCACGGCCGGGTCGACGCCCTGGCGCTCCGCGGCGACCAGGTACATGCAGAAGACGGGGACGGCGGGCCCCGAGATCGTCATCGACGTGGTCACGTCGCCGAGCGGGATGTCCTTGAAGAGGACCTCCATGTCGGCGGCGGAGTCGATGGCGACGCCGCAGTGGCCGACCTCGCCCAGCGAGCGGGGGTCGTCGGAGTCGCGGCCCATGAGGGTGGGCATGTCGAAGGCGACCGAGAGCCCGCCGCCGCCGGCGGCGAGGATCATCTTGTACCGCTCGTTGGTCTGCTCGGCGTTGCCGAAGCCGGCGAACTGGCGGATGGTCCAGGTGCGGCCCCGGTAGCCGGTGGGGTGGAGTCCCCGGGTGAAGGGGTACTCGCCGGGCCAGCCGATGCGCTCGAACCCCTCGTACGTGTCCCCGGGCCGGGGCCCGTAGACCGGCTCGACCGGGTCCCCGGAGAGCGTGGTGAAGTCCGCGTCGCGCTTGCGGGCCTTGTCGTAACGGGCCTGCCAGCGACGGCGGCCTTCCTCGATGGCGTCAGCGTCCATGCCTTCGAATTTACTAGGACGTCCTAGTAAATGTCGATGAGAAACCCCCGCACAGTTGTGCGGGGGTGAGTCTCAGGCGTTGGCCGGAACCGGCTGCGCGCCGCTGACCAGCGGCTTCACCTCGGCGACGACCTTGCGCTCGACGAAGAAGGCGGCGAAGGGGATCGTGCCGGAGAGCAGCAGCCACACGATCTTGCCGAACGACCAGCGGGCCTTGGAGCCCAGGTCGAAGGCGAAGACCAGGTAGATGATGTACAGGACGCCGTGGGCCTGGGAGACCGCGAAGGTCAGGTCCTCGCCGGTGTCGAAGCCGTACTTGGCGACCATGCAGCCGCAGAGGATCAGGAGCATGACGGCGGTCACGTACGCCATCACGCGGTAGCGGGTCAGCACGCTGGATTTCATGCCGTCGAGCGTAACCGCCCGTTCCGGGGCGATCTTCGCTGGGGTCAGCCCTCGTCGAAGTCGTGCGCCGCGACCCGCAGCGGGCGGAGCATCGCGAAGATCTCGGCGCACTCCTCGGCGTCGTACGCGCCGAGTCCGAACTCCATCTCCATCAGGTCGCGGGTGGCCGCCTCGACCACCTCGCGGCCCTTCTCCGTGATGGAGGCGAGGGTGCCGCGCCCGTCGTTGGGGTTGGGACGCTTGGCGACGAGGCCCGACCTCACCAGGCGGTCGACCGTGTTCGTCACGGACGTGGGGTGGACCATGAGCCGCTCGCCGATCTTCGACATGGTCAGCTCGCCCTCCTTGGAGAAGGTGAGCAGCACCAGCGCCTCGTACCGGGCGAAGGTCAGCCCGTACGGCTTGACCACGGCGTCCACCTCGCCCAGGAGGATCTGGTGGGCGCGCATGATCGAGGTGATCGCGGCCATCGAGGGAACCGGACCCCAGCGCTTCTGCCAGAGCTCGTCGGCGCGGGCGATGGGGTCGAACGGGAGACTCAGCGGCTTCGGCACGCGTCGACCTTACCGATTGGTCACATGACGGTCAGCCCCGTCTCGCTCTTCGGTCGCGAGCAGGACACCGAGGGTCAGGACGGCGAGCAGGCCCGCGCCGACGACCACCAGATGGACGGGGACGAACTCGGCGACCAGGCCCGCGCCGGCCATGCCGACGCCCTGGACGGTCATCATGCCCGCCGTCATGAGGGTCATCGCCCTCCCCCGCCGCTCCTCGGGGACGGCGGCGACGAAGCGGGCGTCGAGACCGAGGGTGTACGCGCCGGCGGCACCGGCCGCCACGAGCGCGAGCGCGGCGAGCACGGGGCCGGGGCGGAGCGCGTACACGAGGAAGGGGAGGAAGCCGGCGAGGAGGAGGGGGGCGACGAGCCGGACCCGGGTGGCGGGGCTCAGGAGGGCGCCCGCGAGGAGCTCGCCGGCGATGGTGCCGACGGGCATGGCGCACATGAGCAGGCCGAGGGCGACGGTGGAGACGCCGAGCCCGTCGGCGTAGGGGGCGGCGAGCGCCTCGGGGACGACGACGAAGAGCGGCGGCACCCAGAAGAGCAGCATCAGCCGGCGGATCCGGCGGTCGCGCAGCAGGGACCAGGTGGCGCCGACGCCCTCGCGCCGTTCGGCGGCGCGGGCCGGGCGGCGGGCGGTGCCGAGGCGCAGCAGCAGGGCGGAGAGGAGGAAGGTCGCGGCGGTGAGCGCGATGGCGCCGCGGGCGGGGACGACGGTGAGCAGGACGCCGCCGACGCCGAAGCCGGCGAGGAGGGCGGACTGGGAGACGATCCGCAGGAGCGAGCGGCCGAGGACGAAGAGGTCGCCGTCACCGAGGATGTCGGCGAGCGTCGCCATGCGGGTGCCCTGGAAGACGGGCGCGACGGCGGCGACGGCGCAGCGCAGCACGAGCAGCCCGGCGACGGGGGTGGCGGGCACCACCATGAGCGCGACGGCCCCGGCGCAGACCAGGTCGCAGACGACGAGCACCCGGCGCGGCGGATGCCGGTCGGCGAGCCCCGCGAGGAGGGTGCCGCCGAGGAGGTAGGGGAGGAAGCCGAGGGCGAAGGTGAGGGAGGAGAGCAGCGGGGACCGGGTGAGGTCGTAGACGAGGACGGTGAGCGCGATCTCGCTGACGACGAGCCCGAGCAGCGAGAGCAGATGCGCCCCGAACACCCACCGGAACTCCCGGACCCGGAAGACGGCGAGGTAGCCGGGGGTCGGGCCGGCGGGGGCGGGCGCGCCGGGCTCGGGGGCGGGGGCGGGGGCGGACGCCGAGCCGGCGGGGCCAGGCACGGCCGGGGAGCCGGGACCGGGTCCGGGCGGGGAGCCGGGGCCGGGCACGGGCACCGGGGCCGGGGCGTGGCCGGGCACGGGCGGGGCGCCGAGACCGGGTCCGGGCGGGGAGCCGGGGCCGGGCACGGGGGCCGGGGCGCGGCCGGGCACGGGGGCGGGTTCCGTGGCGGTGGTGCCGGGTTCGGGGGCGGCAGGGGTGTCGGTCGGGGCCATGTCCGCAGCCTGGGGGGCGGTCTCGCGCCCGCCTAGACTTTCGGGTCCAGCCGAATCTTCGCGTCTCCGGAGGGGCCGTGCCCTACCACCTGCTCTTCGGGGAGTCCGATCCGCTGCGGATCCGGTTCGCCGTGTCGCCGCTCTGGGAGACGCAGTCGGCCGTGCGGGTGCTCGCGCGGCCCCGGCAGCAGGGGTACCACCTGCCGTGGCTGCGGCGGATCGCCGGGGCCGCGCGGGAGCTGGACCTCGCGCCGCTCCAGCTGCTGATGCCGGAGCGGGGGCACTCGCCGGACTTCCTGTATCCGCCTCCACTGGGACCCGCCGCCGCCTTCGAGGAGGAGCTGGCCGCCGTACGGGCCGTCGATCCGGCGCTGGTCGGGCCGGATCTCGCACGGGCCCTCGCCTGTACGCCGGGGGCGGCCGGGAGCGCCGAGGGGCGGCGGCTGCTCAAGGATCCCGCGGCGTCCGTCGTGCGGCTCGCGGAGCTGCTCCGGTCCGCGTGGGAGGCGCTGGTCGCACCCGAGTGGCCCCGCCTGCGGGCGCTCCTGGAGGCGGATGTGGCGTACCACTCGCGGCGGCTCGCGGAGGGCGGCCTGGAACGGCTGCTCGGCGAGCTGCACCCGTCCTTCTCGTGGGACGCGGAGGCGGGGGTCCTGGAGGTGGGCGCCTATCGCGGGGAGCACGTGCGGGCGCTGGACGGGCAGGGGCTGGTGCTGATGCCGTCGGTGTTCATCTGGCCGGAGGTGATCAGCGGTTTCGACGAGCCGTGGCAGCCGACGGTGGTGTACCCGGTGCGCGGCATCGGCGGGCTGTGGACGGAGTCGCGGGAGCGGACGCCGGAGGCGCTGGCGCGGCTGCTCGGGCCCGTGCGGGCGGACGTGCTGTGCGCGCTGGACGAGCCGATGGGGACGACGGCGCTCGCGCACCGGCTGGGGCGGGCGCCGTCGTCGGTCTCGGCGCACCTCTCCGTGCTGCGGGACGCGGGGCTGCTGACCTCGCGGCGTTACGGCCACCAGGTGCTGTACGAGCGGACGCCGCTGGGGATCGCGGTGTCGCAACCGGACGTCGACTGACCGTCATGTCACGATACGTCCCGTTGGTTCCGCCATGCCCCGTGTTGCCGACCCTGGGGGCCGGATGTCCCGCCGTACCACCGTCACCGCCGTCGTCCTCGCCGCCGCCCTGCTGCTGACCGGCAGCGGCTGCTCCTCCGACGAGCCCGCCCGCTCCCCCGTCGGCCCGCCGGCCGCGACGAGCGGCGAGGCGCCGGCGCCGACCGGCGGTTCGCCGTTCTGGGTGGACCCGGAGAGCGACGCCGCCCAGCAGGTCAGGCGGTACGAGGCGCAGGGCCGCAGCGACGACGCCCGGGTGCTGAAGCGGATCTCGGAGCAGCCGGTCGCGGACTGGCCGGCCGGGGACGACCCGGCGCCGGAGATCCGGCGGGCGGTGTCCGGGGCGACGGCCGAGGACCGGACGGCGGTCTTCGTGGCGTACAACATCCCGCACCGCGACTGCGGGATGTACTCGGCCGGCGGGGCGCGGGACGGGCAGGCGTACCGGGCCTGGGTGGACGCCTTCGCCTCGGCGATCGGGGACGCCTCCGCGGTGGTGGTCCTGGAGCCGGACGCGGTGCCGCACATGGTGGACGGCTGTACGCCGGGGCAGTACCACGAGGAGCGGTCGGTGCTGCTCTCGGAGGCGATCGAGCGGCTGAAGCGGCAGCCGGGCACCCGGGTCTACCTGGACGCGGGGAACCCGGCGTGGATCGACGACCCGGGGAAGCTGGTGGAGCCGCTGCGGCGGGCCGGGATCGCCCGCGCGGACGGCTTCTCGCTGAACGTGTCGAACTTCCAGGAGACCTCGGTGGTGCGGGACTTCGGGGCGACCCTGTCGGGGCTCCTCGGCGGGATGCACTTCACCGTGGACACGAGCCGGAACGGTGCCGGCCCCCTCCCGGGGGACCGGGCGGAGGCCTGGTGCAATCCGCCGGGCCGGTCCCTCGGCGTGCCGCCGACGGACCGGACCGGGGACGCGCTGGTGGACGCGTATCTGTGGATCAAACGTCCGGGGGATTCGGACGGGCAGTGCCGGGGCGGGCCGGCCGCGGGGACCTGGTGGCCGGAGTACGCCCTCGGCCTGGCCCGCCGCGCCGGCTCCTGACGTCCTCCTCTACGCTCCCCCGACCTGGATCCACTTCGCCTCGGAGGGGATGCCCGCCTCGTCGGTGACGAAGAGCATGTACCAGCCGGGCGGGACGAGGGTGCGGTCCTCGGGGGCGTCCACGGTGACCGTGAGCCCGTCCTTGCCCCTGGTCAGCTCCAGCGCCACCGAGCGCTGCTCGACGTCCGTGGTGTGGGTGACGGCGCTGGGCCGCATCAGCCGGGCCTTGGCGATCCGGCCGGCGTCCTTGGTCTTGAAGGTGGCCCGGCCGTTGCGGTCGAGCTCCCTGGGGCCCTCGCCGAGCGCCGGCCGGTCGGCGCCGGCCTTGTGGAGGTAGGGCGGGGTGAAGACCTCGATGCGCTGCTCGAAGGTGCCGAGCTTGGTGTTGTCCTTGTCGTCGAAGAGCGGGTCGGAGCCGAAGGTGGCGACCCGCCCGTCGGGCAGCAGCAGCGCCTCCGAGTGGTAGTTGCGGCCGACGGTGGGGTCGGCCGCCGCCGCGAAGGCGTTGGCGGCGGGGTCGTAGAACTGCGCCTTCAGGATGTCGCTGCCGCTGCGGCCCCGGTAGTCGCGCGAGCCGCCGGTGGTGAAGACGGTGTCGTCGGGCAGCAGCACGCTGCTGAGGTAGCGGGTGCCCTGCGGGAGCGCGGGGCCGTCCCGGAAGGCCGGGCTGTCGGTGTTCAGGTCGACGATGGAGGTGCGGGCGGTGGACTTGGCGGACTCTCCCACCCCGCCGCCGCCGAGGACCATCACCTTCTGCGCCTGCGCCGGGGGCAGGATCAGGGAGGCGGAGGTCTCCAGCTGGTCGGGGTCGGTGAGGCCGGTCAGGGGGGTGAACTTGTTGGTCTTCAGGTCCCACAGGCCCGGCGCCCGGCCCTTGTCGGCGGGGCCGTAGCCGGCGTTGGAACCGGTGTAGAGGAGCTTGCCGCCCTTGGTGAGGAAGAGCGAGGGGTAGGTGGGGAAGTAGCGGAAGGGGCCCTTGGTCCACTTCTTGGTCTTCGGGTCGTAGATCTCGTTGTCGCCGGGGACGACGTCTCCGACGTCGTTGAGCCCGGAGACGGCGAGGACCTTGCCGTCCTGGAGGCCGACCAGGGTGGGGTACCAGCGGGCGTCCTTCATGGGGGCGACCGGGACGTACTTCTCCGCCTTGGGGTCGAACTCGTAGGCGGCCTTGATCCCCTGGAAGTCCTGCTTCTCGGTCGTGAGCTTCTGGGCGAGGCCGTAGACGTCGTCGGCCTGCTTGCCCTTGAGGCCGACGACCTCGTACTGCGCGGCCTCGGTGGTGAGGCCCTGCGGGCCCTGCTCGACGGCCTCGACGAAGACCCGGGCCTCGGCCGCGGTCACCTTCGTCTTCCACGGCTTCATCTGGCCGCTCTTGAAGTACGAGATCTCGAACTCGCGCTTCGCCTTGGGGACGGTGACGTCGGTGGTGGAGACGTACTCGACCCCGGACGGGGAGCGGAAGCGGGTGCCCTTCTTCAGGGTGACGGCCTTGTCCGGGCTCTCGTTCTTCACCCGCATGCCGCCGCCGGCCTTCGTCACCCCGCCGTCGAGGACCTCGTAGCGGGCGGTGCCGCCGGCCACCAGGAGCCGTCCGTCGGGCAGTTGGCTGTGGCCGGCGCAGAAGAAGTCCTCGGGGGTGGGGACCTTCTTGAAGGTGTTCTTCACCGGGTCCCACAGGACGGTGTCGAAGGTCCCGGCGTCGAAGTTCTTCTGGTCGTTGCCGGAGCCGGCGATCAGCAGCACCTTGCCGGTGTGCAGGAGGGCGGCGTGGATGGCGTTGATCCGGGCCCCGTCGGGGAACGAGATCCCGCCCCAGGAGCCGTACTTCTTCTTGTAGCCGGGCTGGGCGATCTTGTACGCGTGGTACTTCTCCGAGGCGAAGGAGACGGCCGCGGGCGCGTTGAGCGCCGCGAGGACGAGGACGGCGCCGCTGCCGAGCAGGGTCTTCTTGAACTTCTTGGACGGCCGGTAGGCCATGGATCAGTTCCCTCCGGTCGTCGTGGGCGCGGTGGTCGCGGGCGGGTGCGGGGGCAGGGGCGGGAACTGCGGCAGCGGCGGTACGGTGCGCAGCTCGATCGCCGTGCGGGCGATGGTGAGGCGGCGGTCGCGGGTCCGGGCGCGGGCCCGTTCGCGCAGCGTCCGGGCGCGCCGGTCGCGCAGCAGGCTCCAGGCCCACACGGTGACCGGGGCGAGCGTGATGACGAGGGCGAGGACCGCCCAGGTGCGCATGGCGGCGTGGGTGTGGTCGAAGTGGACCGAGGCCGCCAGGGAGGCGACGAGGACGACCGCCCAGTAGAGGTGGATGCGGAAGGTGAGGACGCGGTCGGGGCTGGCGGAACCGCCCTTGGGGGTGACGACGAAGCGGCCGCGGGTGCGCAGGAGCGCGGAGCCGAGGGACTTGAGGTAGACGGGCGCGGAGAGCGCGGACATCACCATGCCGGCGAGGCCGCCGGAGCCCTCGGGTTCGTGCGGGGAGACGTTGTGGCGGCGGTTCCAGAGGTAGAGGCCGATCTGGAGGGCGACGGCGTCGCTGTAGATCATGAGCCAGACCTGGGAGGAGACCTGGGTGCCGGAGGCGCCGAGCCACAGGTAGAGGACGCAGCTGAGGATGCCGAGCAGCCAGTTCACGGCCGTCATGGGGTAGTAGACGAGCATGAGCGTGTAGTTGAGGAGGCGGCCGGGCGGCATGCTGAACGGCGCCTTCCAGTACTGCTTGAGGATCGTCTCGTACGTCCCCCGGGACCAGCGGAGCTGCTGGGTGAAGAAGTCGGTCCAGGAGGCCGGGCCCTCGCCGACGGCGAGGACGTCGGGGGTGTAGACGGAGCGCCAGCGCCGTCCGGTGGCGGGGTTCTTGCGGCGGTGCAGCTCGAAGCCGGTGGCCATGTCCTCGGTGATGGAGTCGTAGAGGCCGCCGACCTGCTTGAGGGCGGAGATCCGGACGACGTTGTTGGTGCCGACGAACATGGGGGCGCGGTAGCGGTTCCCGGCGCGCTGGATGAGCGCGTGGAAGAGGAACTGCTGGGACTCGGCGGCCTTGGTGACGGCGCCGGTGTAGTTGCCGTAGACCTGGGGGCCGACGACGAAGGCGACGTCGGGGTCGCGGAAGTAGCCGAGCATCCGCTCCAGGAAGTCCGGGAGCGGGACGTGGTCGGTGTCGACGGAGGCGAAGCAGTCGTAGGCGTCGCCGTGCATGGCGATCCAGGCGTTGTAGTTGCCGTGCTTGGTCCTCGCCTTGTGGACGCCCTTCTTCCGGTTCCACTCGGGCACGCCGGCCCGGGTGAAGTGGCGGACGCCGAGTTCGGCGCAGAGGGCCTTGGCCTCGCCGCTGTCGCCCTCGTCGAGGAGCCACACGTGCAGGGTGCCGTCGTGCCGGATGCGGACGGCGGCCTCCAGGGTGGCCCGCACCATGGCGAGGGGTTCCTTGCCGGGCACGTAGGTGGTGAGGAAGGCGACCCGGGTGCCCTTCTCCGGGTACACCGGGACGGGGTCGCGGGCGACCATGGTGGCGTGGGCGATCGAGGTGACGTTCACCAGCATGAAGAAGCAGATGAGGCCGATCGACACGAGCATCACCGTGTCGTACGGCACCCGCCAGGTGTCGTCGCCCTCGCGGACGGTCCAGTGGGTGGGCCAGACCAGGTAGGCGAGGAGCACCGCGGAGAGCAGCGGCGCGAGTGCCATGAGGAGGACGGCTCGTATTCGGTGCGGTTCCTTCGAGAGCAGACTCGTGTACTGCACCTGGTACTCCGCCGTGTCCGGTTCCGTGAGGGGACCGGCGAGTCGGCTGTAGGTGTCGTAGTCGTAGCCTCCCGGCCGCACGGTGCCTCCAGCTGTCGTCGATCGGGTCGATATCCCCACGAAAAGGGACACCGTCCGGCGTGTCGACTGGAGTACTCCGAGTGAGGGCGTTCTACCGCCCGCGTCCACCCGATCGACGCAGCGCGTACGTGACCGCCTTCCGCGCCACGGGGTTCAGCTCGTCCACGGCGGCGAGCAGCGCGCCGAGCTGCTCCAGGGCGGTGAGCGCGGCGTCGGCGGCGTCCGGATCGACGCCTTCGTAGAGTTCGAGGCCGATGAAGGAGGCGGCGACGGCGCGGGCGAGGCCGGCCGGGTCGGTGACGCCGTCCAGCGGGGTGCCGGCGAGGACCCGCCGCAGCACGCCCTCGATCTCCTCGGCCCACAGGTCGAGCCCGGCGGCGGTGGCCGGCGCGAGCCGGGGGTGGGTCTGGGCGCCGGCGAGCAGCTGGGCGAGGACGGCGACGTGTCCGGCGTCCCGCTCCTCGACGTGCATCGCCCGCCCGAAGGCGAGCAGTTCGGTGAGGCAGGTGACGGCCCGGAGCCGGTCGCGGTGGCGGGCCACCCGCTGCTCGGCGCCCCGCCGGCAGGCGGCGGCGAGCAGGTCGTCGACGGAGCCGAAGTGATAGAAGACGAGCGCCTGGTTGACCCCGGCGGCGGCGGCGACGGTCCGCGCGGAGGCGCCGGCGATGCCGTGCTCGACGAGCGCCCGCAGGGCCCCATCGAGCAGCTTCTCGCGGGTCTCCCGCCCCTTGCCGTCCCGCGCCCCCCGGGACTTCTCCTCCCCGCTCACACCCGCCCCTCCTCGCCTGCGCGGCGCGCCGCGGGCCCGGTGGCGCTCCCCCGCGGAGACACCGGGCCGGCGGCGGCCGGGAACGGGGATGCCCGGTGGCGTCCCACGGCCACTCCCCCGCTTCGAGCGATCTTGAGCGATCGCTCAAGGAGGACGTTAACCGATGTTGAGCACCCGCTCAAAGTTCCGCCGGGCAGCACAAAGCCCCTGGCCGGGCGGCCAGGGGCTCGGGCGGGGCGGGCTCAGCCGCCGAGGTGGCGCTCCACCGTCTCGACCTTGGCGGTGAGGCCGTCGGTGACACCGGGCCGGATGTCGGCCTTGAGGACGACGGAGACGCGCGGGGCGCGCGCCTCGACGGCCGCGACGGCCCGCTTCACGACGTCCATGACCTCGTCCCACTCCCCCTCGATGGACGTGAACATGGCGTCGGTGCGGTTCGGAAGCCCGGACTCGCGGACGACGCGGACGGCGTCGGCGACGTACTCGCCGACCTCCTCGCCCACGCCGAGCGGGGTGACGGAGAAGGCGACGATCACGCGTTCACCTTGCCCTCGGAGGCCTCGGCGCGGGCGCGGGAGGCGATGACGGCGGCCTCCGCCTCGCGCTTCAGCTTGCGGTCGGCGAAGAAGCCGCCGAAGGGCACGACGGAGAGCAGGAAGTAGACGGCCGCGGTGCCGAGGCTCCACTTGGTGCGGTTCCAGGCGTCCAGCCAGAAGAGCACGTAGAGGACGAAGAGGATGCCGTGGACCGCGCCCATGACCGGGACCGCGTTGAAGTCCGTGGTCCGCTTGAGCACCGAGCAGACCAGCAGGAGCAGGAACGACACGGCCTCGGGCGCGGAGACGAGCCGGAGCCGGTGGAGGGAGGAAGCGGTCTTGATGTCCACGGGGTCACCTTCGGGAAGGGGCGGGCGATCTTGTGAATCGGCGCACAAGCGTCGGTCCATTGTGCACGGCGACTTTGCTGTCTCTTTATCCGGGTCCCCGCTACCTTCGACCGGTGGCTACGTTCCGACTCCAAGGCAGCAAGGTGCTCGCCGTGACGATGACCGGCGACGCCGTCAAGGCGAAGAACGGCTCGATGGTCGCCTACGACGGGCAGATGGCGTTCAAGAAGATGAGCGGCGGCGGGGAGGGCCTGCGCGGCATGGTCACCCGCCGCCTGACGGGGGAACAGATGGAGGTGATGGAGGTCAAGGGCCAGGGGACCTGCTGGTTCGCCGACCGGGCCTCCGAGATCAACCTCGTCCACCTGCACGGCGACAAGCTGTGGGTGGAGGCGAGCAACCTGCTCTGCGCCGACGCCGGGCTGCGCACCGGCACGACCTTCACGGGCATGCGCGGCGGCGCGACCGGCAACGGCCTCTTCACCACCACGGTGGAGGGCACCGGACAGGCCGCGATCGTGTCCGACGGCCCGGCGGTGGTGCTCCGGGTGACCCCGCAGTACCCGCTGTCGGTCGACCCGGGCGCGTACGTCGCCCACCAGGGCAACCTCCAGCAGCACTTCCAGTCGGGTGTGACCTTCCGCACCCTGCTGGGCGAGGGCGGCGGCGAGGCCTTCCAGATCCGCTTCGAGGGCGACGGGCTCGTCTACGTCCAGCCGAGCGAGCGGAACACGATCGGAGGCGACGTCTAGTGCCCTTCCGCGAGATCAACTCGAAGATGATCGAGGCGACCGTCGTCCCCGGGCAGCGCCTCTTCAGCCAGCGCGGCGCCATGCTGGCGTACCGCGGGGACGTCACGTTCACGCCGAACACGGCGGGCGGCCAGGGCGGTCTGATGTCGATGATCGGCCGCCGGGTGGCCGGCGAGGCGACGCCGCTGATGACCGTGGAGGGCAGCGGCACGGTGATGTTCGGGCACGGCGGCCACCACATCCAGGTGATCGCGCTGAGCGGCGACACCCTGTACGTGGAGGCGGACCGGCTGCTCGCCTTCGACGGCACCCTGGAGCAGGGCACCATGTTCATGGGCTCGCAGGGCGGGGTCATGGGCATGGTCCGCGGCCAGGTCACCGGCCAGGGCCTCTTCACCACGACCCTCAAGGGCCACGGTTCGGTGGCGGTCATGGCCCACGGCGGGGTCATCGAGCTGCCTATCACCCCGGGCCGCCCCGTCCACGTCGACCCGCAGGCGTACGTCGCCCACCACGGCGACGTCCGCAACAAGCTCTCGACGGCGCTGGGCTGGCGCGACATGGTGGGCCGCGGCTCGGGCGAGGCCTTCCAGCTGGAGCTGAGCGGCAGCGGTGCGGTGTACGTCCAGGCGTCGGAGGAGAAGCTGTGAGCACCCCTGTCATCCACGATCCACAGACCCTGCCGTCGGACGACAACGTCAATCCGTACACCTTCTGCGTGGAGCTCAAGGGCTCCCAGTGGTTCCTGCAGAAGGGCAAGATGATCGCCTACTACGGGCGGATCGAGTTCAACGGGATCGGGCACGGGCGGCTCGACCGGCTGGTGCGCACGTCCTTCCACTCGCCGCTGCACGCGAGCGACTGGGTGGTGGCCGAGGGCTCGGGGAAGATGCTGCTCGCGGACCGGGCCTTCGACGTGAACTCGTACGACCTGGACGAGGGCAATCTGACGATCCGTTCGGGGAACCTGCTGGCCTACCAGCCGACGCTGGCGCTGAAGCAGTCGATCGTGCCGGGTTTCGTGACGCTGATCGGAACCGGGAAGTTCGTGGCCGCGTCCAACGGTCCGGTGGTCTTCATGGAGCCGCCGCTGCGGGTGGACCCGCAGGCGCTGGTCGGCTGGGCGGACTGCCCGTCCCCCTGTCACCATTACGACCACGCCTACCTGACGGGCGTGATGGGCGGCGTACGCGCCCTGACCGGCATCGGGGGCTCCTCGGGCGAGGAGCACCAGTTCGAGTTCGTCGGCGCGGGCACGGTGCTGCTCCAGTCGACGGAGCTGCTGATGGCGGAGCGGGCGATCGGCGCGCCGCCGGCGCAGGCGGGGGTACCGGGCGGGCGTGGTACGCATGGTTCCGGCCAGGCGGTGCAGGGGGCGGTACCGCGCCTTCCCGGCCAGCTCGGAGACCTGCAGCGGCGCTTCGGGCTGTGAGCGGTAGTCTGCGGAGCGTGACGCCTTCGAACGGCCGCGCGGGGACCGCGGCCGGCCCGGCGGGTGCCGTGCGTCACCCCGCAGATTTCGTCAAGTATTCAACTTCTTAGGTAGAATCCACTCTATGGACACCGAGACGGCCACCCCCTGGCTCACCGACGCCGAGCAGTGCGCGTGGCGCACCTTCCTCGACGTCCAGCGAATGCTGACGCACCAGCTGGAGCGCGACCTCCAGCCCTTCGGCCTGACCATGAACGACTACGAGATCCTCGTCAACCTCTCGGAGTCCGCCGAGCGCCGGCTCCGGATGAGCGACCTCGCCGCCGCCACCCTCCAGTCCAAGAGCCGCCTCTCCCACCAGATCACCCGGATGGAGAACGCCGGCCTGGTCCAGCGGGTCAACTGCGAGTCCGACCGCCGCGGCCTCTACGCGGTGCTCACCGACGAGGGCATGGAGACCATGCGCAAGGTCGCCCCGCACCACGTGGAGTCGGTCCGCGACCACTTCATCGACCGGCTCTCCCCCGAGGCGCTCGGCGACCTCCACGAGTCGCTCAAGCCGATCGCCGAGCGGCTGCGCGGCAAGCGCGGCAAGCCGTGACCTGACGGATGCACGGAGAAGGGCCTCCCCGTCCGGGGAGGCCCTTCTCCGTCGTTCCGGTCGTTCCGGCGCTCAGTTGCCGGTCAGGCTCGCCAGGAGCTCGTCGGAGGCCGCGTACGGGTCGAGCGCGCCGGTCGCGATCCGCTCGGCCAGCGCGTCGAGCCGCCGGTCCCCGTGCAGGTCGCCGATCCGCTCGCGCAGCGCCGTGATGGTGATGGTCTCCACCTCGCGGGCCGCCCGGGCCTTGCGGCGCTCCGCCAGGACCCCGTGCTCCTCCATCCAGGCCCGGTGCTTCTCCAGGGCCTCGACGACCTCGTCCACGCCCTCGCCGCGCGCCGCGACCGTCTTCACGATCGGCGGCCGCCAGTCACCGGGGCCCCGGGCCTCGCCGAGGCCCAGCATGTGGTTGAGCTCGCGGGCGGTGGCGTCGGCGCCGTCCCGGTCGGCCTTGTTGACCACGTACACGTCGCCGATCTCCAGGATGCCCGCCTTCGCGGCCTGGATGCCGTCGCCCATGCCCGGAGCGAGCAGCACCATCGAGGTGTCCGCCTGCCCGGCGATCTCCACCTCGGACTGGCCGACGCCGACGGTCTCCACCAGGATCACCTCGCAGCCGGCCGCGTCGAGGACCCGGATGGCCTGCGGGGCGGCCCAGGCGAGGCCGCCCAGGTGGCCGCGGGTGGCCATCGAGCGGATGTAGACGCCCGGGTCGGAGGCGTGCTCCGACATCCGGACCCGGTCACCGAGGAGCGCGCCGCCGCTGAACGGCGAGGACGGGTCGACCGCGAGCACACCGACCCGCTTCCCGGCCTTGCGGTACGCGGTCACCAGCGCCGAGGTCGACGTGGACTTGCCGACGCCGGGCGAGCCGGTCAGACCCACCACGTAGGCGTTGCCGGTGAGCGGGGCCAGCGCCGCCATCACCTCGCGCAGCTGCGGGGACGCCCCCTCCACGAGCGAGATCAGCCGGGCCACGGCCCGCGGCCTGCCCTCCCGTGCCTGGGCGACCAGTGCGGGGACGTCCACCATGCTGCCTTCTCCTGTCGGAAGTGCTTACTTGCCGGCCACGCGGATGATCAGCGCGTCGCCCTGGCCGCCGCCGCCGCAGAGCGCGGCCGCGCCGACGCCGCCGCCGCGCCGCTTGAGCTCCAGGGCGAGGTGGAGCACCACACGGGCGCCGGACATGCCGATCGGGTGGCCGAGCGCGATGGCGCCGCCGTTGACGTTCACCTTTTCCGGGGACACGCCGAGGTCCTTCATGGACTGTACGGCGACCGCGGCGAAGGCCTCGTTGATCTCGATCAGGTCGAGGTCGTCGACGGTCAGGCCGTCCTTCTCCAGGGCGTGCCGGATGGCGTTGGACGGCTGCGACTGGAGCGAGTTGTCGGGGCCGGCCACGTTGCCGTGGGCGCCGATCTCGGCGATCCACTCCAGGCCGAGCTCCTCCGCCTTGGCCTTGCTCATCACGACCACGGCGGCGGCGCCGTCGGAGATCTGCGAGGAGGTGCCGGCGGTGATGGTGCCGTCCTTGGTGAAGGCGGGGCGGAGCTTGCCGAGGGACTCGACGGTCGTCTCGGCGCGGACGCCCTCGTCCTTCGAGAAGACGACCGGCTCGCCCTTGCGCTGCGGGATCTCGACCGGGGTGATCTCGGCCTCGAAGACGCCGTTCTTCTGCGCGGCGGCGGCGCGCTGGTGCGACAGCGCGGCGATCTCGTCCTGGGAGGCGCGGTCGATGCCGAGGCGGGTGTTGTGCTTCTCGGTGGACTCGCCCATGGCGATGTTCTCGAAGGCGTCGGTGAGGCCGTCGTACGCCATCGCGTCGAGCATCTCGATCGCGCCGTACTTGAAGCCCTCGCGGGACTTCGGCAGCAGGTGCGGGGCGTTGGTCATGGACTCCTGGCCGCCGGCCACGACGATGTCGAACTCACCGGCGCGGATCAGCTGGTCGGCGAGCGCGATGGCGTCCAGGCCCGACAGACACACCTTGTTGATGGTGAGGGCGGGGACGTTCATCGGGATGCCGGCCTTGACGGCGGCCTGGCGGGCGGGGATCTGACCGGCGCCGGCCTGCAGCACCTGGCCCATGATCACGTACTGCACCTGGTCGCCGCCGATGCCGGCCCGGTCCAGGGCCGCCTTGATGGCGAAGCCGCCGAGGTCGGCACCGGAGAAGGACTTGAGCGAGCCGAGCAGACGACCCATGGGCGTGCGGGCGCCCGCGACGATCACTGAGGTGGTACCGGTCGTTCCAGACATGAGGCACAGCCCCTTGGGATGAGGAGTGAACGAGGGTTTACCGCCAATGTACTGAGCGGTGCGGCGCGCGGTCACCGGCCTGCCGGTGTGACGGCGCGCACGTTGCGTAACCACCCCCGCCAGGGTGGACTGGAGCCATGCTGACGCGTATCGACCACATCGGGATCGCCTGCTTCGACCTGGACAAGACCGTCGAGTTCTACCGTGCCACGTACGGCTTCGAGGTCTACCACTCGGAGGTCAACGAGGAGCAGGGCGTCCGCGAGGCCATGCTGCGGATCAACGCCACGGACGACGGCGGCGCCTCCTACCTCCAGCTCCTGGAGCCCACCCGCGAGGACTCGGCGGTCGGCAAGTGGCTGGCCAAGAACGGCGAGGGCGTCCACCACATCGCCTTCGGCACCGCGGACGTCGACGGGGACGCCGAGGCCATCCGCGGCAAGGGCGTCCGGGTCCTCTACGACGAGCCCCGGACCGGCTCCATGGGCTCCCGGATCACCTTCCTCCACCCCAAGGACTGCCACGGCGTCCTGACCGAACTCGTCACCTCCGCGCCCCCTTCCACCGACCACTCCTCAGCGGAGCACTGACCTCCGTATTCCCGGCCCGGTAGAGTGGGCGGCTCCGGGCCGGGGCCGGTCGGGGCCGCTTCGCGCGGCGCCGTAGTCGGGATGTCGGGGTCGTCCGATCTGCCACGATTCCCCGGGGGGCCGTTCTGTCGGGTGAACGGTGCTCGTCGGAACGTCGCGACCAGGGGTCGGGGTCTCCCCCGCTCGCAGGGCTCGGGGAAGGATGGACCGCGCGGTGCGGGGCTACGAACGGCAGGAGAGCCACCGGGCTGAGGACGACCATCTCTCGCGGTTCGAAGCCGAGATGGACCGGCTGAAGAAGGAGCGAGAGAAGGCCGTCCAGCACGCCGAGGACCTGGGGTACCAGGTCGAGGTGCTGCGTGCCAAGCTCCACGAGGCGCGGCGGACCATCGCGTCCCGTCCCGCCTACGACAGCGCGGACATCGGGTACCAGGCCGAGCAGTTGCTGCGCAACGCGCAGGCGCAGGCCGAGCAGCTCCGCCAGGACGCCGAGCGGGAGCTGCGCGAGGCCCGGGCGCAGACCCAGCGGATCCTCCAGGAGCACGCCGAGCACCAGGCCCGGCTCCAGGCCGAGCTCCACAACGAGGCCGTGCAGCGCCGCCAGCAGCTCGACCAGGAGCTGAACGAGCGCCGCCAGACCGTCGAGGCCCACGTCAACGAGAACGTGGCCTGGGCCGAGCAGCTGCGCGCCCGCACCGAGTCCCAGGCCCGCCGGCTGATGGACGAGGCCCGCGCCGAGGCCGAGCAGTCGATCACCGCAGCCCGGGCCGAGGCCACCCGCCTCTCCGAGGAGACCGGCCGCCGCGTCGGCGCCGAGGCGGAGGCCGCCCGCGCCGAGGCCGAAGCGATTCTGCTGCGCGCCCGCAAGGACGCCGAGCGGCTGATGACGGCCGCCTCCACCCAGGCCCAGGAGGCCACCGGCCACGCCGAGCAGCTGCGCACCTCCGCCGTCGCCGAGACCGACCAGGCCCGCCGCCAGGCCACCGAGCTGACCCGCGCCGCCGAGCAGCGGATGCAGGAGGCCGAGGAGAAGCTGCGGCAGGCCCGCGCCGAGGCCGACAAGGCCCTCGCGGAGGCCAAGGAGTCCGCCTCCAAGACGCTGGCCTCCGCCGACTCCGTCAACGAGCAGCGCACCCGTACCGCCAAGTCGGAGATCGCCCGCCTCGTCGGCGAGGCCACCGAGAAGGCCGAGCAGCTCAAGGCCGAGGCCGAGGAGAAGCTCCGCGAGGCCACCGCCCACACCGAGAAGGTCTTCGCCGAGGCCACCGAGAAGGCCCGCGCCAGCGCCGCCGAGGACTCGGCCGCCGCGCTCGCCAAGGCCGCCCGGGGCGCCGAGGAGATCCTCAGCAAGGCCTCGGAGGACGCCGCCGAGACCACCCGCAAGGCCTCCGAGGAGGCCGAGCGGATCCGCCGCGAGGCCGAGACCGAGGCCGACCGGCTGCGCTCGCGCGCCGAGGAGCAGGCCGACGAGCTGCTCGGCTCGGCGAAGGACGACACCAAGGAGTACCGGGCCAAGACGGTCGAGCTCCAGGAGGAGGCCCGGCGGCTGCGCGGCGAGGCCGAGCAGCTGCGCGCCGAGGCGATCGCCGAGGGCGAGCGGATCCGCGGCGAGGCCCGCCGCGAGGCCGTCCAGCAGATCGAGGAGGCGGCGAAGACCGCCGAGGAGCTGCTGGCCAAGGCGAAGGCCGACGCCGACGAGCTGCGCTCCAGCGCCGGCGCGGAGAGCGAGAAGGTCCGGTCGGAGGCGATGGAGCGCGCCCAGACGCTCCGCACCCAGGCCGAGGAGACCCTGGAGCGGACCCGCGCGGAGGCCGAGCGGCTGCGCGCCGAGTCCGAGGAGCAGGCCGAGGCGGTACGGGAGTCCGCCGAGAAGGCCTCCGCCGAGCTGCGCGCGGAGGCCGAGCGGGCCGCCGAGGCGCGCCGCGCCGAGGCCGCCGAGGAGCTGACCCGGCTGCACACCGACGCCGAGGCGAAGGTCGCGGCGGCCGGGCGGGAGCTGACCGACGCCCGGGCCGAGGGCGAGCGGATCCGGCGGGAGGCCGCCGAGGAGACCGAGCGGCTGCGCGCGGAGGGCGCCGAGCGGATCCGGAGCCTGTCGGAGCAGGCCGAGCAGGAGGCCGAGCGGCTGCGGTCGGAGGCCTCGGCGGACGCGTCGGCGGCCCGTGCCGAGGCCGAGGCGACCGCGCAGCGGCTGACCTCCGAGGCGGAGAGCGAGGCCGAGCGGCTGCGCTCCGAGGCGCAGGAGACGGCCGACCGGGTGCGGGCGGAGGCCGCGGCCGCCGCCGAGCGGGTGGCCGCCGAGGCCGCCGAGGCGCTGGCCGCCGCGCAGGAGGAGGCCGTCCGGCGCCGCCGGGAGGCCGAGGAGACGCTGGAGTCGGCCCGTTCCGAGGCCGGCCGGGAGCGCGAGCACGCCCGCGAGCAGTCCGAGGAGCTCCTGGCCGCCGCCCGCAAGCGGGTGGAGGACGCGCAGGCCGAGGCACAGCGCCTGGTCGAGGAGGCGGACGCGCGGGCGACCGAGATGGTCGGCGCCGCCTCGCAGACCGCGCAGGAGGTCCGCGACTCGGTCGCCGGGCTGCGCGAGCAGGCCGAGGAGGAGATCGCCGGGCTGCGCTCGGCCGCGGAGCACGCGGCGGAGCGGACCCGGACCGAGGCGCAGGAGGAGGCGGACCGGGTCCGCGCCGACGCGCACGAGGAGCGGGAGCGGGCCTCTGAGGACGCGGCCCGCACGCGGGCGCGGGCCCAGGAGGAGTCCGAGGCGGCGAAGGCGCTGGCCGAGCGGACCGTCGGGGACGCGATCGCGGAGGCGGAGAAGCTCCGTACGGACACCGCCGAGTACGCCCAGCGCATGCGCACCGAGGCGACGGACGCGCTGGCCTCGGCCGAGCAGGACGCGGCCCGCACCCGGGCCGACGCCCGGGACGACGCCAACCGGATCCGTTCGGAGGCGGCCGAGAAGGCCGAGGGCGTGGTCGGCGAGGCGACGGCCGAGGCGGGCCGGATCGGCGCCGAGGCCGAGCGGGTCCTGGACGAGGCCCGTCAGGCGGCGGACAAGCGCCGCCAGGACGCCGCCGAACAGGCCGACACCCTCATCGGCGAAGCCACCACCGAAGCCGAACGCATCACCACCGAAGCCACCCAGGTCCTCGACGACGCCCGACAGGCCGCCGACAAGCGCCGCCAGGACGCCGCCGAACAGGCCGACGCCCTCATCGGCGAGGCGACGGCCGAGGCGGAGCGGATCGCGGCGGAGTCGGCCGAGCTGCGGGAGACCACCGAGCGGGACGCGACGCGGCTGCGGAGCGAGGCCGAGCAGGTCAAGACGGACGGCGAGGCGCACGCCCAGGCGCTGCGGACGGCGGCCCTGGCCGACGCCGAGCAGATCCTGGACGAGGCCCGGCAGGCCGCCGACAAGCGCCGCCAGGACGCGGCCGAGCAGGCCGACGCGCTGGTCGGCGAGGCGACGGCGGAGGCGGGCCGGATCACCGACGAGGCCGGCGAGCTGGCCGACTCGGTGACCGCCGACGCCCGGGCCGAGGCCGAGCGGACGATCGCGGACGCGGCCGGCGAGGCCGAGCGGCTGCGGACGGACGGCGCCACGGCGCTGGAGTCGGCCCGTCAGGACGCCGAGCGGATCCGTACGGAGTCGGCGCGGGTCAAGGAGGACGCCGAGGCGGCCGCCGAGCAGATGCGCTCGGAGGCCCGCGCGGAGGCCGACCGGACGCTGGACGAGGCCCGCGAGGCCGGCGCGAGGAAGCGCGCGGACGCGGCCGAGCAGGCCGACCAGCTGATCGCCAAGGCCCAGGAGGAGGCGCTGCGCGCCACCGCCGAGGCCGAGACCCAGGCCGACACCATGGTCGGCGCCGCCCGCAAGGAGGCGGACCGGATCGTCGCCGAGGCGACGGTCGAGGGCAACGCTCTGGTGGAGAAGGCACGGACCGACGCGGACGAACTCCTGGTCGGGGCCCGGCAGGACGCGACCGCCATAAGGGAGCGGGCCGAGGAGCTGCGGGGCCGGATCGAGGGCGAGATCGAGGAGCTGCACGAGCGGGCCCGGCGCGAGTCCGCCGAGCAGATGAAGACGGCCGGCGAGCGGGTCGACAAGCTGGTGAAGGCCGCGGAGGAGCAGCGGGCCGAGGCGGAGGAGAAGGCCAAGGAGATGGTCTCGGAGGCGAGTTCGGAGGCGAGCAAGGTCCGGATCGCGGCCGTGCGGAAGGCCGACACGCTGCTGAAGGAGGCCGAGCAGAAGAAGAGTTCGCTGGTGGCGGAGGCCGAGCGGATCAAGGCGGAGGCGGAGGCCGAGGCGGACCGGCTGGTCCAGGAGGGCCGGCGCGAGCTGGAGGTCCTGACCCGGCGTCGTACCGACATCAATGCCGAGATCTCCCGTGTCCAGGACGTTCTCGAGGCGTTGGAGTCTTTCGAGACTCCGTCCGCGGGGACGAAGGACGGACTCAAGGCGGGCGCTTCCTCGGGTTCCACTCGTTCGAGTGGCAAGTCCCAGGACGGCTAGCCACTCAAAAGGCTGGACATTCTCCAGATCAAACGGGCATACGCTCGATGACACGCCGCTTCGGCCCCTAGGATTCCCTCTAACACCTCACCGGTCTCATTCGACAGGAACCCCATGAGCGACACATCCTCCCCCTTCGGCTTCGAGCTCGTGCGGCGTGGTTACGACCGCGGTCAGGTGGACGACCGCATTACCAAGCTGGTCGCCGACCGTGACAGTGCTCTGGCCCGGATCACCTCCCTGGAGAAGCGCATCGAGGAGCTCCACCTCGAAACGCAGAACGCCCAGGCGCAGGTGAGCGACGCGGAGCCGTCGTACGCCGGTCTCGGCGCGCGTGTCGAGAAGATCCTCCGTCTCGCCGAGGAGGAGGCGAAGGACCTGCGCGAGGAGGCCCGTCGCGCCGCCGAGCAGCACCGCGAGCTGGCCGAGTCGGCCGCCCAGCAGGTGCGCAACGACGCGGAGTCCTTCGCCGCCGAGCGCAAGTCGAAGGCCGAGGACGAGGGCGTCCGGATCGTCGAGAAGGCGCAGGGCGAGGCGAACTCGCTGCGGGCGGAGGCGCAGAAGGACGCGCAGTCGAAGCGCGAGGAGGCGGACGCCCTCTTCGAGGAGACCCGTGCCAAGGCCGCCCAGGCCGCCGCGGACTTCGAGACCAACCTGGCGAAGCGCCGCGAGCAGTCCGAGCGCGACCTGGCCTCCCGTCAGGCCAAGGCCGAGAAGCGCCTGGCCGAGATCGAGCACCGCGCCGAGCAGCTCCGCCTGGAGGCCGAGAAGCTCCGTACGGACGCCGAGCGCCGGGCCCGCCAGACGGTGGAGACCGCGCAGCGCCAGGCCGAGGACATCGTGGCCGACGCGAACGCCAAGGCCGACCGGATCCGTTCGGAATCGGAGCGCGAGCTGGCGGCGCTCACCAACCGCCGCGACTCCATCAACGCGCAGCTGACCAACGTCCGCGAGATGCTGGCGACGCTGACCGGTGCCGCGGTGGCCGCCGCCGGCTCCCCGCTGGACGAGGACCGCTCCGCGGGCGTTCCGGCCCAGCAGACCCGCTGAGGCACCGGCAGACCCGCCGAGGCCGGGCGCGACGCCCCGCACGACCCCGTGGAAACCCCCCGTCACTCCGGTGGCGGGGGGTTTCGCGCGCCTTTAGCTTGGTACGCATGATCGAGCTAGAGGGGCTGACGAAGCGGTACGGGACGAAGACGGCGGTCGATCATCTCTCCTTCCAGGTCCGGCCGGGCATGATCACCGGCTTCCTGGGGCCCAACGGGGCGGGGAAGTCGACGACGATGCGGATGATGCTCGATCTGGACAACCCGACGAGCGGGACGGTGCGGATCGACGGGCGGCACTACCGGGAGCTGGACGAGCCGCTCAAGTACATCGGGGCGCTGCTCGACGCCAAGGCGATGCACGGCGGCCGCTCGGCCTACAACAACCTGCTCTGTCTGGCGCAGTCGAACCGGATCCCCGAGCAGCGGGTGGGCGAGGTGCTCGACCTGGTGGGTCTGACGGCGGTGGCCCGGAAGAAGTCGAAGGGTTTCTCGCTCGGGATGGGCCAGCGGCTCGGGATCGCGTCGGCGCTGCTCGGCGATCCCGAGATCCTCATGTTCGACGAACCCGTCAATGGTCTGGACCCCGAGGGAATTCACTGGATCCGCAATCTGATGAAGTCCCTCGCGGGCGAGGGAAGAACGATCTTCGTTTCCAGCCATCTCATGAGTGAAATGGCGCTGACGGCGGATCATCTGATCGTGATCGGCCAGGGAAAGCTGCTGGCCGACACGTCGATGGCGGATTTCATCCAGCAGAATTCGCGGAGTTTCGTCCGGCTGCGTTCTCCGCAGCAGGAACGGCTGCGGGACGTGCTCCACGAGGCGGGTCTCGTGGTGATCGAGGCCGGGAACGGCACTTTGGAAGTCGACGGGGCCTCGACCGAGAAGCTGGGCGAGCTGGCGGCGGCGCACCGGCTGACGCTGCACGAGCTGAGCGCCCAGCGCGCCTCCCTGGAGGAGGCCTTCATGCAGATGACGGCGGGCGCGGTGGAGTACCACGCGCACGGCACCGACGTGCACGGCGGCGGCGAGCCGGCCGCGCCCGGCCCCGCGTGGGGCGCGGACTCCGGCTGGGGTCCCGCGCGGAACGCGGAGGCGGGCCGGAGCGACCAGAGCGGCGAGGGGGTCTGAGCATGGCGGCGGTACCCGCGGTCCTCCAGTCCGAGTGGACCAAGATCCGGACCGTCTCGTCGACGATCTGGACGCTGGCGTCCGCGCTGATCGTCACCGTGGCGATGAGCGCCGCGCTCTCCGCGGTCCTGAACTCGACCTTCGACGACCTGTCCGAGCTGGAGCGGGCGACCTTCGACCCGACCTTCGTCAGCTTCTCCGGGATGGTCCTCGGCCAGCTGGCGATGGTGGTCTTCGGGGTGCTGGTGGTGGGGACCGAGTACTCCTCGGGCATGATCCGCACCTCGCTGGCGGCCGTCCCGCAGCGGGCCACCTTCCTCTTCTCCAAGATCGCGGTGGCCGGGGTGCTCGCCCTGGTCGTCGGCCTGGTGACGAGCTTCCTGTCGTTCTTCCTCGGCCAGGCGCTGCTCGGCGAGCACCGGACGACGATCGGCGCGGACAACGTGCTGCGCGCCGTGGTCGGCGGCGGGATCTACATGGGCCTGATCGCGGTCTTCTCGATGGGCGTGGCGGCGATGCTCCGCTCCTCGATGCTGTCGCTCGGCATCCTGGTGCCCTTCTTCTTCCTGATCTCCCAGATCCTGTCGGCGGTGCCGAAGGCGAAGGAGGTCGCGAAGTACTTCCCGGACCAGGCGGGCTCCAAGATCATGCAGGTGGTGCCGGACGCGCTGGGCTCGGAGAAGGCGCCGTACGGGCCGTGGGGCGGGCTCGGGATCATGCTGCTCTGGGTGGCGGCGTCGCTGCTCGGCGGCTACCTGGTGCTGAAGCGGCGGGACGCCTGAGGGCGGACGCGCGGCCCTGGGGACGGAGCTCCGCCGCGACCCCGGGGCGGAGCCCGGCCCCCGGGGGTCCGCCCCCGGGCCCCCTCGGGGGCGTCCCGGATTTCTCCCCGAGGTTTCGCTTCGGTCTCGAATCACGGGCGCGGGAACCGTCAACGGCTCGATAAGCTCCTGACTCGTACGGGGGCCGCGCGGCCGCGCGCGCCGTCCTGCCCCCGATCGCACATCACCGAGCCGTCGATGGGGCTGGAGAATGATCGAGGCAGTCGGCCTGACCAAGCGCTACGGCGCGAAGACGGCCGTGTACAACCTTTCCTTCCAGGTGAGGCCGGGCGTCGTCACCGGCTTCCTGGGTCCGAACGGCTCCGGCAAGTCGACCACCATGCGCATGATCCTCGGCCTGGACACCCCCACGGCCGGGCACGTGACGATCGGCGGCCACCCCTTCCGGCGGCTGCCGAACGCTCCCCGGCAGGTCGGCGCGCTCCTCGACGCCAAGGCCGTGCACGGCGGCCGCAGCGCCCGCAACCACCTCCTGTCGCTGGCCCAGCTGGCCGGCATCCCGGCCCGCCGGGTGGACGAGGTGCTGGGCGTGGTGGGCCTCCAGGAGGTGGCGAAGCGGCGCTCCAAGGGCTTCTCGCTCGGCATGGGCCAGCGGCTCGGCATCGC
>NZ_JBEZNU010000010.1:205129-231023 GCF_040653375.1 Streptomyces sp. NPDC047974 | reverse complement strand
GGGTGGACGAGGTGCTGGGCGTGGTGGGCCTCCAGGAGGTGGCGAAGCGGCGCTCCAAGGGCTTCTCGCTCGGCATGGGCCAGCGGCTCGGCATCGCGGCGGCGCTCCTCGGCGACCCGCAGGTGCTGCTCTTCGACGAGCCGGTCAACGGCCTCGACCCGGAGGGCATCCTCTGGGTGCGGAACCTGATGAAGAAGCTGGCCTCCGAGGGCCGCACGGTCTTCGTCTCCAGCCACCTGATGAGCGAGATGGCGCTCACGGCGGACCATCTCATCGTGATCGGCCGGGGGCAGCTGCTCTCCGACATGCCGGTGAAGCAGTTCATCTCGGCGAACTCGGCGGACTTCGCCCGGATCCGCACCCCGGAGGGCGAGCCCGCGCTGCGGGACAAGCTGTCGGGCGTGCTGGTCGAGGCCGGCGGCCAGGTGCTGTCCGAGCCGGACGGGGCGCTGCGGGTCACCGGCCTGCCGCTGCCGAGGATCAGCGACCTGGCGCACGGGGCGGACGTACGGCTCTGGGAGCTGTCCCCGCACCAGGCCTCCCTGGAGGAGGCGTACATGCGCCTCACGCAGGGCGCGGTCGACTACCGGTCGACCGACGACAAGCTCGCCCACCTCCAGGCCCCGCCGCAGCCCGGGCAGCCGGGGTACGGGACGCCGCCGGGTCCGCCGGTCCCGGCGGACGTGCCGCAGCAGGGCTGGTACGCCCCGCCGCCGCCCGGACAGAACCCGTACGCCGCCCCGCAGGCCCCGGCGGCCCCGCCGCAGGCCGCCCCGCCGCAGGCCGCCCCGCAGCCGAGCCTCCAGAAGCCGAGCGACACCACCGAGGACGCCCGATGACCGCCCCCACGCCGATGCCGACGCCCGCCCCGCCGTACGGCTACGTCTCCCCCATCCCGGTCCGCCGGGCGCACCTCGGGGACGCGCTCGCCTCGGAGTGGACGAAGATCCGCTCGGTGCGGTCGACGGTGTGGACGCTGGGCACGATGGTCCTGCTGATGCTGGCGATCGGCCTGGGCGTGGCCGCGATCGCCGCCACCGAGGGCGGGAACATGGGCGAGGAGTCGGCGCTGCCGCTGGGCTTCTTCGGGATGCTGCCGGCCTCGATCTGCGTGATCACGCTGGGCGTGCTGACGATCTCGTCCGAGTACGGCACGGGCATGATCCGCACGACGCTGACGGCGTGCCCGAGCCGGTCCCGGGTGCTCGCGGCGAAGGCGATCGTCTTCTTCCTGCTGGTCTTCACGGTGACCCTGGTGGTGGCCTTCGGGGTGGCGACCGCGCAGGTGGCGATGGTGGACGCGGCGGAGCCGACGGGCGCCGAGTGGGCGCGGGCCACGGTCGGCGCGGCCGGCTTCATGGCGCTGCTCGGTCTGCTGTCGATGGCGGTCGGGGCGCTGGTGCGGCACTCGGCCGGCGCGATCACGGTGATGATCGGTGTGCTGCTGCTGCCGCTGGTGGCGGCGCTCTTCATGTTCGCGCCGGCGCTGAAGGGGCTCCAGGAGGCGCTCTTCACCTACTCGGTGCCCTCGCAGCTGATCTCGCTGTACAGCGCGCGGCCGCCGTTCGGGGACACCGGCCCGGCGGGCTGGGAGACGCTCCTGATCCTGGCCGGGGCCACCGCCGTGGGGCTGGGCGGCGCGTTCGCCCTCCTGAACAAGCGGGACGTCTGAGCAGGCTAGTACTTCGGCGCGTTGCGGGACCGCTGCACCCGGGTGGTGCGGCGGTCCTTCGCGTTCCAGCAGGCCTTGTGCCAGTGGCGGCGGTCGTCGACGCCGCCGTACTCGGGCCAGGCGACGACGTGCGGGGCGCCGCCCGGGATCTCCTGGTCGCAGCCGGGGCAGCGGTAGCGCTTGCCCGGGGAGCTGGCGCCGGCGACGAGGCGGACGTACCACTCCTCGCCCTGCCAGGTCTCCGTGCGCTGTGAGCCGCCGTACCGGTCGTCGCGGTCGTCCGGCGCCTCGGGCTTCGCGCCGCGGCGGGAGCGGTGGTGACGCGGGGACACAGCACACCTCACGGGGTCGGGAACACGGACCGTTCCCTCCAGCGTACGGGCCGCGACGGGGTGTGCGGGGGCCCGGTCCCGGCGTCCGGACCGAAAATCGCAAGAACTTCACGCCAGGCCGTTGCCTTTGGCACGTGTCAGACGTTGATGCCGGTACGAGGGTCAGTGACGCACCGGCCGCGAGGAGGCGGAAGACGATGAGGGTGGGAACGTTCGTTCTGGCGGCTCAGTTTCCGGGCCAGGGCCAGGGAGAGGCGCTGCACCGGGCGGTGCGGACCGCCGAGGTGACCGAGGAGGCGGGCCTGGACTCGGTCTGGCTCGCCGAGCACCACTTCGTGCCGTACGGCGTCTGCCCCTCGGCGGTGACGCTGGCGGCGCTGCTCCTGGGCCGCACCCGGCGGCTGCGGGTGGGCACGGCGGTGAGCGTGCTGCCGTCCGTCCACCCGGTCGCCCTCGGCGAGCAGGCGGCGCTGCTGCACATCGCCTCCGGCGGCAGGTTCACCCTCGGGGTCGGGCGCGGCGGGCCGTGGGTGGACCTGGAGGTGTTCGGCGCGGGCCTGGAGGCGTACGAGCACGGCTTCCCCGAGGCCCTCGACCTGCTCCTGCGCTGGCTGGCCGAGCCCCGGGTGGGCGCCGCGGGCGAGCGGTTCTCCTTCCGCGAGGTGGCGGTGGTGCCGCGGGCCGACGAGCTGATCGGCGGCGAGGCCGCGCCGGAGGTGATCGTGGCCTGCACCTCGCCGAAGAGCGTGCGGCTGGCCGCCGAGCGCGGGCTGCCGATGCTGCTCGGGATGCACTGCGGCGACGAGGAGAAGGCGGAGGCGGTCGCGGCCTGGGCCCGCTGGGCGCGGGAGGCCGGGCGGGATCCCGACGAGGTCGCGCGGATCGGCGCCGGTCATGTCTCCGCGGGCGTGGCACAGCTCGCGGACCGGACCGGGGACGCGGTGGAGACCCTGGTGAAGGCGATGCCGGGCTGGCTGAAGCAGGGCCTGGACGCGCATGTGACGGTGGACGGCCGGCACCGGGCGATGCGCGACCCGGTGGCGTACACCGAGCTGCTCTGCTCGCTGCACCCGGTCGGCACCCCCGCGCTCGCGGCGGACCGGCTCGCGGCGACCGCCGAGCGCACGGGCATCACCCGCTTCGCGCTGCTCGCCGAGGGCTCCGGCGACCTCGCGGCGACCGAGGAGAACCTGCGGCGACTCGGCGCCGAGGTCCTCCCCCGGCTGAGCTGAGGGCCGGGACCCGCCGCCGCCCCGGCGTCCCCGCGGGACGATGCGTGTCGGCACGCACCGATCGCGGCTTCCGCGACGCGGAGCGGCGGCGTTCGAGTCCCGGCCGAGCCCGGTGACGACGGCCGGGCTCAGCAGTCGCGGAGCTCGGGCGACTGGTTGAGCAGCTGGGCCCGTACCGAGGTGAAGCGGGCGAGCCGGTCGTCCACCGCCGGGTCCAGCGGGAAGACCGCCACGCGGTGGCAGTTCTGGAAGGCCAGACGCACTCCGAAGTGGCGCTGGAGCGCACCGCGGATCGCGTCGCTCGCCAGCGCGCGCAGCAGCTGACCACGTGCCTGCTCGTTCGGCGGCGGCGTCTGGTTGTCGGCGAACTCGCCGCCTTCCACCTCCAGCTGGGCCACCAGAGAACTGATCATCTCCCACGCGAAGGGCAGGGAGGTCCGGACGCAGTCGACGAAGGCGGCTTCGTCGACCTCGCCTCGCTCGGCCTGTTCCAACAGGTCCGGTGAGACGTCGAGCGACATGGGTTCTCCTCTCGCGACCCCGCGGACGGGGTCTGTGCGGGCAGGGCCGAAGGCCGACGTACGCCACGCAGCGTGCACGGACGACGACCTCCAGCTTCCACGGTAAGCGCGTGGTGCTGCCCGCACCAGGAGAATGGGCACACAACAGGCCGATAACCGACGGGTGTTCGGCTCATGCCGATGCCCGAATCGCGTAGAAGGGCGCTCCTCTTGTAGCGTTGCCGACCATGCGTCTCGTCATTGCCCGTTGCTCCGTGGACTACGCGGGCCGGCTCACGGCCCACCTGCCCTCCGCCCCCCGTCTGATCCTGATCAAGGCCGACGGCAGCGTCTCGATCCACGCGGACGACCGGGCGTACAAACCGCTCAACTGGATGTCCCCGCCGTGCACACTGAAGGAAGGCTCCGACGGTCCTGACGGTGAGGCCGGCATCTGGACCGTGATCAACAAAGCGGGCGAGAAACTGATCATCACGATGGAGGAGATCCTCCACGACTCGTCCCACGAACTGGGTGTGGACCCGGGTCTCATCAAGGACGGCGTCGAGGCGCACCTCCAGGAGCTGCTCGCCGACCGCATCGAGACGCTGGGCGAGGGGTGGACGCTGATCCGCCGCGAGTACCCGACGGCGATCGGCCCCGTCGACATCCTCTGCCGGGACGCGGACGGCGCGACGGTCGCGGTCGAGATCAAGCGGCGCGGCGAGATCGACGGCGTCGAGCAGCTGACCCGCTATCTGGAGCTGCTCAACCGCGACCCGCACCTCGCCCCGGTGAAGGGCGTCTTCGCGGCGCAGGAGATCAAGCCGCAGGCGCGGGTCCTGGCGACGGACCGCGGGATCGGCTGCGTGGTGCTCGACTACGACGCCCTGCGTGGCATCGAGGACGACAAGCTGCGGCTGTTCTAGCCGGTACGGCGAAGGGGACGGTCCCGGGCGCGCGGAGCGCCCGGGGCCGTCCCCTTTTCCGCGTGGCCTCAGCCCTCGGCGGGCGGCTCGGAGGCGCTGCTGGAGCCGGCGGCCTCGCTGGTGGTGGCCGTGCCGGTCGGCTCGGGCTCCGTGGTCGGCGGCTCGGTGGTCGGCGGCGGCGTCGTCGTGGCCGTCGGCGACGCCGGCGGCTCGGACGTGGTCGTCGGGGGCGTGGCCGGTCTCGTCGTGGTCCGGGTCGGCACGGGGCGCGTGCTCGTCGTGCCTCCCGGTGTCGTCGCCGGCGCGCTCGTCGTCCCCGGGGCGCTCGTCGTCGACGGGTCCGGCGCGCCGGAGGAGGCGGTCGACGGGGAGCCGGTCGCCGAGGGGCCGGTACCGGTCGACGAGGGGGTCGCCCCGGAGGTGGTGGGGCCGGGCGAGCCGGAGGCGGTCGGCGTCCCGGTCGCGGCCGGGTCGCCGCCGGGCTCCGCGTCGGAGGGGGCGCCGTCGCCGGTGTCCGGCAGTTCGGCGCCGCCGGGGTCGGCGGTGCTGTCGGTGCTGACGGTGCCGGAGGTGGGGGTGTCGTCGTTGCCGGAGGTGGCGCCGAGGGTGACGACCGTGCCGAGGACGGCGACGAGGAGCGCTCCGGCGCCGACGGCGGCGAGGTTGCGCCGGGTCCCGTCGAGGACGACCGCCTTGAGCCCCTTGCGCGCGGGCTCGGCCGGGGCGGCGGGGCGGGCGACGACCGTGGGGCCCTTGTCGGCGAAGTCCGCGTAGTCGGGGAAGGCCGGGAAGGCGGGCGGGGTGACGGCCGCGGTCGTGGCGACCGGCGGGATCGCCTCGGTCGGCGGCTCGGCGGGCGTCCGCGGGACCGGTGCCGTGGTGCGTACGGCGGGCAGGCCGCGGGCCGGCGAGTCGGTACGGGACGGCAGGACGGCCGTGGCGGGCTCCCGCTCGCGGCCGAGGTCGGCGACGAGGGCGAGGGCCCGGCGGCCGGCGACGGTGCCGCGCTTGTCGGCGAGGGCGCCGCGCAGCCCGATGGAGGCCTCCAGCTCGGCGCGGGCGCGGGCGAGGTTGCCGCCGCAGATCGCGAGGATGCCGAGCTCGTGGTGGAAGTACGCCTCCTCGGCGACGTCCCCGGCGAGCCGGGCGGCCTCCTGGCCGGAGCGCAGGGCGCGCTCCCAGGCGCCCCAGTGGAGGCCCGCGGCGAAGGCGGGGGCGGCGGCGCGGGCGAGGGCGACGGCGGCGGCGCGCCGCTCGGCGGCCTCCTCGGTCCCGGCGGAGCCGTCCCCGACGAGGCCGGCGAGCGCGGCGAGCAGGGCGTCGGACTCGGCGGCGGCCCGCTCGGGGCCCACCGAGGGGTGACCGGCCCACCAGGCGTAGTGCTGGGCGGCGGCGTGGACGCGGTCGGCGGTGTCGTGGCCGTAGCCGTGGGCGAGGAGCTGGGTGAGGACGCCGCCGGCGAGCCGGTGCCGGGTGCCGGCGGGGCTGAGGAGCCCGCAGGCGCGCAGCTCGCCGAGGGCGGCGTCGGCGTGGGTGTCGCCGACGAGCGCCGGGAGGTGGGCGTGGTGCGGGAGCTCGCCGCCGAGGGCGACGGCGAAGCGGAGGGTGGTCTGGGCGGAGCGGCTGAGCCGGGAGGCGAGCAGCGCGGCGGGGGCGGCGCCCTCGCCGAGGCTGGGCAGCGGCACCTCGTGGAGCTCGACGTCGGGGTTCTCGTACGGGTCGGGCGCGGTGCCGGCGGGGCCCGCGCCGGGGGCCGTACCGGACGGGCCGAAGGCCTCCTCCAGGGCGCCGAAGGCGTCGAACTCCGCGGGGGTGACGCGCAGCCGGTCGCGCTGTCTGAGCAGGGCGCCGGCCTGGACGAAGCGGAGCGGGAGTCCCTCGGACTCGAACCAGAGGTCGCCGGCCCAGTTGGCCTCCTCCTCGGTGAGGCGGCGGCCGACGGCGGCCTCCAGGAGGGCGAGGGAGGCGGCGCGGCCGAGGCCGGGCAGGGCGACCTCCTCGATCCGCGCCTCGGCCGAGGCGGCGGGGACGCCGGGGGCGGCGGCGAGGAGGAAGGCGCATTCGGGGGCGGCGGCGAGGAACTCGTCGAGGGCGGCGCCGCCGAACTCCAGGTCGTCGACGACGACGACGGCGCCGACGGTGGCGAGGTCGCCGCGCAGGCCGTCGCGGTCGGGCCGGTGGCCGGGGGCGTGCAGGACGGCGGTGCGCAGCTCGTGGAGGAGTTCGCCGCCGGTGCGGTGGCGGCCGGAGAGGCGGACGACGCCGTCGGGGGCGAGGTCCGCGCAGTCGGCGGCGACGACGTCGAGGAGGGCGGTGCGGCCGGCGCCGTCGGGGCCGGTGAGGCGGGCGGAGCGGCCGCGGGTCAGGGTCTCGGTGAGCCGGGCGCGCTGCTCGTCGCGTTCGAGGAGGGGCAGTTCCGGGGCGGCGGGGCCGGGCGGCACGGGCGCGGCGGCGGCGCGGTCGGCCTCGGCGCGCTCCTCGGGGGTGCGGCGGCGGGCCTGCGGGGGCGTCTCGCCGGGTGGGCAGGGCTCGATCTCGCTGCCGTCGACGGGGTTGACGGTGAGGAGCAGCCCTCCGGAGACGATCCGGGTGACGCGGGCGCGGGCGGGCGCCGCGGCGGTGCGGTCGGGCAGGGCGGCGGGCTGGGCGGGGCGGGCGTCCTCGGCCGCGGTGTCGTGACCGGACTCGTCCGGCCCCCGGTGTATCGGGTCCATGGTCAAAGCCCCCAAGAGCGGTGGTGCGGAGCCCGCCGGGTGGGTCCGTCGTCGGGTGCGGGCGACCGAACCCTAGACGGTCGCCGGGCACCCGGGAACAGCCGGGGTGCCGTGGAGACCAAGACGTCACGGTCTTGTGAGGATTGAGCGTGACGCCTGGTTCGCACAGGGGCTTCACAGACGGCGGGGGCCGCGTTCACCCCCGGGGCCGTCCGCGCCCCGTCCGTTCAGACCCGGGGCAGGGACTCCACGACGAGGCCGCCCTCGATGGCGAGGATGCGGTGGAGGCGGGTGGCGACGAGGAGCCGCTGCATCTGCGGCGGCACCCCGCGCAGGACGAGCCGGCGGCCGCAGCGGCCGGCCCGTCGGTGGGCGCCCATGATGACGCCGAGGCCGGTGGCGTCCCAGGAGTCGAGTCCGGTCAGGTCCAGCACGAGGTCGCCGACTCCGTCGTCGACGGCCGTGTGCAGGACCGTACGGGCGTCCGCCGCGCTCCGGACGTCGAGGCGGCCCCCGACGACCAGCTCGGCATGGTCGCCCCTGATGTGCATAGTCGCTCCCCGGGAATGCTCCGTCTTCGCAAACAACTGACTGCCGCCTCGGCAGATACGTTGCGCCTTGTCGTCGAACCGACACCTGAATTCACTCCATGGAGTGAGGCCCTGTGGCGGGTTCGACTCAGTACCTGTAGAAGCCCTGCCCGCTCTTGCGGCCGATGTCACCCGCGTCCACCATCCGGCGCATCAGCTCCGGCGGCGCGAACTTCTCGTCCTGGGACTCGGTGTAGATGTTGCTCGTGGCGTTGACCAGGATGTCGACGCCGGTCAGGTCGGCGGTGGCGAGCGGGCCCATCGCGTGGCCGAAGCCCAGCTTGCAGGCGATGTCGATGTCCTCGGCGGTGGCGACGCCCGACTCGTACAGCTTGGCGGCCTCGACGACGAGGGCGGAGATCAGGCGGGTGGTGACGAAGCCGGCGACGTCGCGGTTGACGACGATGCAGGTCTTGCCGACCGACTCGGCGAAGGAGCGGGCGGCGGCGAGGGTCTCGTCGCTGGTCTTGTAGCCGCGGACGAGCTCGACGAGCTGCATCATCGGGACCGGCGAGAAGAAGTGCACGCCGACGACGGCCTCGGGGCGCTCCGTCACCGCGGCGATCTTGGTGATCGGGATGGCGGAGGTGTTGGAGGCGAGGACCGCGCCGTCCTTGGCGATCTTGTCGAGGGAGCGGAAGATCTCGTGCTTGACCTCGATCTTCTCGAAGACGGCCTCGACGACGATGTCGGCGTCGGCGACCGCGTCCAGCTCGGTGGTGGCGGTGATGCGGCCGAGGGCGGCCTCCGCGTCGGCGGCGTCGAGCCGGCCCTTCGCGACGAACTTCTCGTACGAGGCCTTGATGCCGTCGGTGCCGCGGGTCAGCGCGGCGTCGGTGACGTCCCGCAGCACCACGTCCCAGCCGGCCTGCGCGGAGACCTGAGCGATGCCGGATCCCATGAGTCCGGCCCCGATGACGGCGAGCTTCCCAGCCACGAATTCCACCCCTCTACACCTGTTCACTTCTGGCTCTCTCCGGCGGAGATTAGCGGGCCGGGAGCGCCATGTGACCGCGAAGTAATGCGCGTCACGCTCTCTTTGACGGACGTCACACTCGCGACAGGTGCGGCGGGCGGGGGCGTCACTAGGCTGGGGTCCATGGTCAATCTGACGCGCATCTACACCCGCACCGGCGACCAGGGCACGACGGCCCTGGGCGACATGAGCCGCACGGCCAAGACCGACCTCAGGATCGCGGCCTACGCGGACGCCAACGAGGCCAACGCCGTCATCGGCACGGCGCTCGCCCTCGGGCATCTGGAGGAGGAGGTCGTCACGGTCCTCACCCGCGTCCAGAACGACCTCTTCGACGTCGGCGCCGACCTCGCCACGCCCGTCGTCGAGAACCCCGCGTACCCGCCGCTGCGGGTGGAGCAGTACTACGTGGACAAGCTGGAGGCGGACTGCGACCGCTTCCTGGAGGAGCTGGAGAAGCTGCGCTCCTTCATCCTGCCCGGCGGCACACCCGGCGCGGCACTGCTGCACCAGGCGTGCACGGTGGTCCGCCGGGCCGAGCGCTCGACGTGGGCGGCCCTGGAGGTCCACGGCGAGACGATGAACCCGCTGACGGCGACGTACCTCAACCGCCTGTCCGACCTGCTCTTCATCCTGGCCCGGGTGGCCAACAAGGAGGTCGGGGACGTGCTCTGGGTCCCGGGAGGGGAGCGCTAGGAAGTCCGGCCCGCGGACCCCTGCCGGGGGTCCGGGCGTTCTCCCCCGGGAGACACGGCGTCCTCGCGCGCGCGGCCGGCCGGGAGGCCGGGGACGTGCTCCGGGTCCCGGGCGGGGAGCGCCGGGGCCTTCTCCGACGCGCCCTCCGGGTCCTTCTTCGGCCAGACCGAGTAGCTGAGGGCGATCAGGCCGTGGATGCCGACGGCGCGCCAGACGCCGGCGATCGAGGCCTCCAGCTTCGACGTGTCGCCGGCGTCGCCGACGTACCAGACCGCGGCGAGGAGCAGCGCGGAGGCGACGGAGCCGGCGACCAGCGAGCCGAGCCAGATCGCGCCCTCGTGGCGGGCGCGGGCCATGCCGTAGCGGGGCGGCTTCGCGGGCGGCGGGGCACCGCCGAAGCGGTGGGCGGCGTGGCCGTCGAGCCACTTCACGGTGCGGTGCCCGTGCCCGACGGTGTAACCGATGTAGATCGCGGCGAGCCCGTGCCGCCAGCTGGGCTCCGCGCCGTTCTTCAGGTCGATCGCGGAGACGACCAGGAGCAGGATCTCCAGGAGCGGCTCGCACAGCAGCAGCCCCGCGCCCAGCCTCGGCATGCGCAGCAGGTAGCGGGCGCCGAGCCCGGCGGCCAGCAGGACCCAGAACCCCACCTCGCAGACGACGATCATCGTGACGATCACGAGTTTCCCCTTTCCTTCCCCCGTCGGGTCCTTCCCAGCGTCCCGTCCGGGAGGGCCCGCTTCGTCGTCGCGGGTGACGAAACCCGCCTACATCCTTCGACGGAGGCGCGGGCGCGCGCGGATCGGCCCGGACGTCGACGTCAGGGGGCCGAAGGGCGTGTTGGATGGGTACGTGCCCCTTCCCCGCCCGCTCCGGCCCCGCCGGGCCTTCCCCCGCCCGCACCGCCATGACGTGCTCATCGCCGCCGCCGGCCTCTCCGTCGGCGTGCTGCTGTGGTCGTACGGGCTGTACACCACCGGCGACCGCGTCTTCGACCAGCGCTGGGCGGCGCTCGTCCCGCTGACGGCGATGGCCGTGGCGGAGGCGCTGCGCAGGGCGGCCCCGCAGACCGCGCTGCTCCTGGGCACCGTGGCCATCGTGGCCGACCAGTTCACCAACGGGAACCTGGCCACCGTCCTGATGTTCACGGACGTCGTCTACGCGGCGGTCGTCTACGGCACCCCGGCGCAGGCCCGCCGCATCCCGTACACGACGGCGCTGGTCACCGTCGCGACCACGGTGGCGTTCCTGGTGTGGTGGCAGAACGCGATCGCGCTGCTCGTCGGCGTCATCACCGGCATGATCTCCTTCCTGCCGGCCGTCACCGGCTCGATCGTGCGCAACCACCGGGAGGCCGCGGAGGCCGCCCGGCTGCGCGCCGAACAGACCGCGCTGCTCGCCGAGATGGACCGGGCGCAGGCGGTGGCGGCGGAACGGGCGCGGATGGCACGGGAGTTGCACGACGTGGTGGCCAACCACCTCTCGGCGATCGCGATCCACTCGACGGCGGCGCTCTCCCTCGACGACCCCGGCACCACCCGGCAGGCGCTGACGGTGATCCGGGAGAACAGCGTGGCGGGGCTCGCGGAGATGCGGCGGCTGATCGGGCTGCTCCGGGACAGCGGCGCGGAGACCGAGCCGGCCGCGACCGCCTCCCTCGCGGGCCTCGACGCCCTGGTGGCGCAGGCGGGGACCAACGGCGCGGCGAGTGGACTGCGTTTCGTCCTGGAGGACGCCCGGCGGGACGGTCCCGGCCTGCCGGCGCCGGTGGAGCTGGCCGCGTACAGGATCGTGCAGGAGGCGCTGACGAACGCGCTCAAGCACGCGGCGCCCGGCGAGGTGCGGGTGGCGCTCGCCCGGGCGGACGGGGCGCTGCGGGTGACGGTGACGAGCCCGTACGGGGACCGGCCGGGGCCGCGCGCGCCGGGTTCGGGGGCGGGGCTCGTGGGGATGCGGGAGCGGGTGGCGCTGCTCGACGGGTCCCTGGAGGCCGGTCCGGTGGCGGGGCACGAGGGTGCCGAGGTGTGGCGGGTGCGGGCGGAACTGCCCGTGGGAGCGGGCGAGGAGGAGCGGGCATGACGGTGCGGGTGGTGGTGGCCGAGGACCAGAGCGCGGTACGGGCCGGGCTCGTGCTGATCCTGGGCAGCGCGCCGGACATCGAGGTGGTCGGGGAGGCGGAGGACGGCGAGCGGGCGGTGGAGCTGGCCCGGGAGCTGCGCCCCGACCTGGTGCTGATGGACGTGCAGATGCCCCGGATGGACGGGGTGACGGCGACCCGGCAGGTGGTGGCCGAGGGCCTCGCGGACGTCCTGGTGCTGACCACCTTCGACCTCGACGAGTACGTCTTCGGGGCGCTGCGCGCGGGGGCGTCGGGCTTCCTGCTGAAGAACGCGGACGCGCGGGAGCTGATCGAGGCGGTGCGGACGGTGGCGCGGGGCGAGGGGCTGATCGCGCCGGCGGTGACCCGGCGGCTGATCGCGGAGTTCGCCTCCCCGGCCCCGCCGGTACGGCAGGACCCCGCCGTCCTCGACGGGCTGACCCCCCGGGAGCGGGAGGTGCTCGCGGCGCTGGGGGCGGGCCTGTCGAACGCGGAGGTCGCGGTACGCCTCGACATGGCGGAGGCGACGGTGAAGACGCACGTCAGCAAGGTGCTGGGGAAGCTGGGGCTGCGGAGCCGGGTCCAAGCAGCCGTCCTGGCGCGGGAGTTGGGACTCTGAGAGAACGGAAGCGACGTTGGTCTGGACCTCTTGACGATTGGTCCAGACCTTCCTACGCTCGCGGGGCGCGCGCAACTCTCCACGGACCACCCCCACCCCGAACGTCCGCTACTTGAGGAGCACCGTTGAGCACTCAAGCACCGACGCGCCGAAGAGGCCTCAAGGCGAAGGCGGCCGCAGGCCTCACCGCCCTGGCCCTCCCCCTCGCCGCGATGGTCGGCCTCGCCTCCCCCGCGGAGGCCGCCACCTCGGTCACCGCGACCTACACCAAGACCCAGGACTGGGGCACCGGCTTCGGCGCCAACTGGACCATCAAGAACACCGGCACCACCACCATCTCCTCCTGGAACCTGGAGTGGGACTACCCCTCCGGCACCCGGGTCACCTCCGCGTGGGACGCCACCGTCACCAACAGCGGCGACCACTGGACCGCCAAGAACGTCGGCTGGAACGGCACCCTGGCGCCCGGCGCCTCCGTCTCCTTCGGCTACAACGGCGCCGGCTCCGGCGCCCCCTCCGGCTGTAAGATCAACGGCGCCTCCTGCGACGGCACCCAGCAGCCCGGAGACAACCCGCCCTCGGCCCCCGGCACCCCGAGCGCCTCGGACGTCACCGACACCTCGGTGAAGCTCAGCTGGGGCGCGGCCACCGACGACAAGGGCGTCAAGAACTACGACGTCCTGCGCGACGGCGCCAAGGTCACCACCACGACGGCCCTGAACTACACCGACCAGGGGCTCAACCCCGGCACCGACTACAGCTACACCGTCGTCGCCCGCGACACCATCGACCAGACCGGCCCGTCCGCCGGCCCCGTCGCGGTCCGCACCACCGGCGGCGGCACCACTCCGCCGCCGCCGAACGCGGTCAAGCTGGGCTACTTCACCAACTGGGGCGTCTACGGCCGCAACTACCACGTGAAGAACATCGTGACCTCGGGCTCCGCGTCCAAGATCACCCACATCAACTACGCCTTCGGCAACGTGCAGGGCGGCAAGTGCACCATCGGTGACGCCTACGCCGACTACGACAAGGCCTACACCGCCGACCAGTCCGTCGACGGCGTCGCCGACACCTGGGACCAGCCGCTGCGCGGCAACTTCAACCAGCTGCGCAAGCTGAAGAAGGCCTACCCGAACATCAAGGTCCTCTGGTCCTTCGGCGGCTGGACCTGGTCCGGCGGCTTCGGCCAGGCCGTGCAGAACCCGACCGCCTTCGCGCAGTCCTGCTACGACCTGGTCGAGGACCCGCGCTGGGCCGACGTCTTCGACGGCATCGACCTGGACTGGGAGTACCCGAACGCCTGCGGTCTCACCTGTGACACCAGCGGCGCCGCGTCCTTCAAGAACATGATGCAGGCCATGCGCGCCAAGTTCGGCGCGAACAACCTGGTCACCGCGGCCGTCACGGCCGACGCCTCCGCCGGCGGCAAGATCGACGCCGCCGACTACGCGGGCGCCGCGCCGTACTACGACTGGCTGAACGTGATGACGTACGACTTCTTCGGCGCCTGGGAGGCCAAGGGCCCGACCGCCCCGCACTCCCCGCTGACCTCGTACGCCGGCATCCCGCAGGCGGGCTTCAACTCCGCCGAGGCGATCGCCAAGTTCAAGGCCAAGGGCGTCCCGGCCAAGAAGCTGCTGCTCGGCATCGGCTTCTACGGCCGCGGCTGGACCGGCGTCACCCAGTCCGCCCCCGGCGGCACGGCGACCGGCCCGGCTCAGGGCACCTACGAGCAGGGCATCGAGGACTACAAGGTCCTCAAGAACTCCTGCCCGTCCAACGGCACCGTCGCCGGCACCGCCTACGCCCACTGCGGCACCAACTGGTGGAGCTACGACACCCCCGCCACCGTCAACTCCAAGATGGGCTGGGCCAAGAACCAGGGCCTCGGCGGCGCGTTCTTCTGGGAGTTCAGCGGTGACACCACCAACGGCGAGCTGGTCTCCGCGATCAACGGCGGCCTGAGCTAACGGTCACCGGTACGACGAAGCGGGGGACGGTGCAGCACACCGTCCCCCGCTTCCGTACGCGCGAGGAAGTCCTACGCGACGTTCACCCTCTGCCCGGGAGGCGCCGCCTCCAGCCAGGCCATGAACCCCGTCCGGGCGTCCTCGCTCATCGCGAGTTCCAGCCGGACGCCGTTGTACATGCAGGGCTGGATCACGGAGTCCGACAGGAGCGCCAGCTCCTCCTCGCCCTCCGGCATCCGTCGCTCCAGGGCCACGATCGCCGAACGCTCCAGGAACCGGCGCGGCCGGGGCGCGTACGAGAAGACCCGGAACCAGGCGATCTCGTCACCGCTGTACCGGGCCACGCCGTACACCCAGCCCTTGCCGGACAGGTCCGGCTCCTCCGGGACGTCCCAGCGCAGCGAGCAGTCGAAGGTGCCGCCGGCACGCTGGATCAGCCGACGGCGCAAGCCGAAGACGAAGAGCCCGATCAACACCAGTGCGACGACCAGGCCGCACACGAGCAGCGCGAGGAACATCTTCACCGACCTCCTCGCCGCGTCCCGTGACCGGCGCCGCCGGCCTCACGAATACCACCTGCATCTGCATCGCCTCAGCCGCGGCACGGTCTGGAACATTCCAGCCGTGCCGCGGCTGAGGGCACTACTCTTCGGTCGCCGGTCCGCTAGCGGACCGATACCGCGCGCAGCCGGACCTCGGCGCGCCGCTCGGCGGCGGCGTCCTCCTCCGACTTGGCACGCTCCAGCGCGCGCTCGGCACGCTGGGCGTCGATCTCGTCCGCCAGCTCGGCGATCTCCGCGAGCAGCGACAGCTTGTCGTCGGCGAAGGAGATGAACCCGCCGTGGACGGCGGCCACGACGGTGGCGCCCTCACTCGTACGGATGGTCACCGGGCCCGACTCCAGCACACCGAGCAGCGGCTGGTGACCGGGCATGACGCCGATGTCGCCGGAGGTGGTACGCGCGATGACCAGGGTGGCCTCGCCGGACCAGACACTCCGGTCCGCGGCGACCAGCTCGACGTGCAGCTCAGCAGCCAAGGGTGGGCTCCTCGGTTCACCACCCGGCGGTGCTGCCGGGTGTTGGGATCAATTCTAAGGGGCGTGGAGAGGGGGGCGGGAACGGCTCCCGCCCCCCTCGGGCGAGCACGGGGCTCAGGAGACGCCGAGCTCCTTGGCGTTGTTCTTGAGGTCCTCAAGACCACCGCACATGAAGAACGCCTGCTCCGGGAAGTGGTCGAACTCGCCGTCGCAGATCGCGTTGAACGCGGCGATCGACTCGTCGAGCGGGACGTCCGAACCGTCCACACCGGTGAACTGCTTGGCGGCGTGGGTGTTCTGCGACAGGAAGCGCTCGACACGACGCGCACGGTGCACGACGAGCTTGTCCTCCTCGCTGAGCTCGTCGATACCGAGGATCGCGATGATGTCCTGGAGGTCCTTGTACTTCTGCAGGATGCCCTTGACGCGCATGGCGGCGTCGTAGTGGTCCTGCGCGATGTAGCGCGGGTCCAGGATCCGGGACGTGGAGTCCAGCGGGTCCACGGCCGGGTAGATGCCCTTCTCGGAGATCGGACGGGAGAGAACCGTCGTCGCGTCGAGGTGGGCGAAGGTGGTCGCCGGCGCCGGGTCGGTGAGGTCGTCGGCGGGGACGTAGATCGCCTGCATCGAGGTGATCGAGTGACCACGGGTCGAGGTGATGCGCTCCTGGAGGAGACCCATCTCGTCGGCCAGGTTCGGCTGGTAACCCACCGCGGAGGGCATACGGCCGAGCAGGGTCGACACCTCGGAACCGGCCTGGGTGAAGCGGAAGATGTTGTCGATGAAGAACAGCACGTCCTGCTTCTGCACATCGCGGAAGTACTCCGCCATGGTCAGACCGGCGAGGGCCACACGGAGACGGGTGCCCGGGGGCTCGTCCATCTGGCCGAAGACCAGGGCGGTCTTGTCCAGAACGCCGGACTCTTCCATTTCCGCGATGAGGTCGTTGCCCTCACGGGTGCGCTCGCCGACGCCGGCGAAGACGGAAACGCCCTCGTGCAGCTTGGCCACACGCATGATCATTTCCTGGATCAGAACGGTCTTGCCGACACCGGCGCCACCGAACAGACCGATCTTTCCACCCTTGACGTACGGGGTGAGAAGGTCGACGACCTTGAGGCCGGTCTCGAACATCTCGGTCTTCGACTCGAGGTCCGCGAACGCCGGGGCCTTGCGGTGGATGGACCAGCGCTCGCCGACCTCCGACTCCGCCTCGGGCTCGTTCAGGATCTGACCCAGCGTGTTGAACACGCGGCCCTTGGTGACGTCGCCGACGGGCACCGTGATGCCGTCGCCGGTGTCGACCACGGGGGCCTGGCGGACCAGACCGTCGGTGGGCTGCATCGAGATGGTGCGGACGACGCCGTCACCCAGGTGCTGCGCGACCTCGAGGGTCAGCGTCTTGAGCGCGCCCTCCTCGGCCGGGTCGGCGACCTGGACGTGCAGGGCGTTGTAGATCTCCGGCATCGCGTCGACGGGGAACTCCACGTCGACGACCGGGCCGATGACCCGGGCGACGCGGCCCGTGGCGGCGGCCGTCTCAACAGTGGTCGTCATTACTTGTCACTCCCCGCGGTCGCGTCGGCCAGGGCTGCGGTGCCACCGACGATCTCGCTGATTTCCTGGGTGATTTCGGCCTGTCGGGCCGCGTTGGCAAGTCGGGAGAGGTTGTTGATCAAGTCTCCCGCGTTGTCGGTCGCCGACTTCATCGCGCGCCGCGTCGCGGCGTGCTTCGACGCCGACGACTGGAGCAGCGCGTTGTAGATGCGGCTCTCGACGTAGCGCGGCAGAAGGGCGTCCAGGACGTCCTCCGCCGACGGCTCGAAGTCGTACAGCGGACGGAGCGTGTCCGACTCGCCGGCCTCCTTCGCCACCTCGTCGAGGCTGAGGGGCAGCAGCCGGGCCTCGACCGCCGTCTGCGTCATCATCGAGACGAACTCGGTGTAGACGATGTGGAGCTCGTCCACACCACCCTCGGCCGTTGCCTTCTCGATCGCCTCGATCAGCGGCTCGCCGACCTTCTTGGCGTCCGCGTACGACGGCTCGTCCGTGAAGCCGGCCCACGTGCCGGCCAGCTTGCGCTCACGGAAGTTGAAGTGCGCGATGCCACGGCGGCCGACGACGTACACGTCGGTCTCCTTGCCCTCGCCCTCAAGCCGCTTGATGAGCTGCTCCGCCGCCTTGATGGCGTTGGAGTTGAAGGCGCCGGCCAGACCGCGGTCGCTCGAGAGGAGCAGGACCGCGGCGCGGGTCGGGTTCTCGGCCTCGGTGGTCAGCGGGTGCTTGTCGTTGGCACCCGTGGCCACCGCGGTCACCGCGCGGGTGAGCTCGGTGGCGTACGGGGTCGAGGACTGCACCTTGCGCTGAGCCTTGACCACGCGCGAGGCGGCGATCATCTCCATCGCCTTGGTGATCTTCTTCGTCGCGGTGACGGATTTGATGCGACGCTTGTAGACCCGGAGCTGCGCTCCCATGAGTCAGGTCCCTTCCGTCGTCACTTCGAGACGTTGACGGCGGCAGGGGCGTCCTCGCCGAGCAGCTTGCCGTCAGAGGTCTCGAACTGCTTCTTGAACTCCGCGATGGCGTCGGCGACGGCCGTCAGGGTGTCGTCCGACATCTTCTTGCCCTCGCGGATGGAGGTCATGAGACCCGAGTGGTTCTGGCGGAGGTACGCCAGGAGCTCGGCCTCGAAGCGACGGATGTCGGCGACCGGGACGTCGTCCATCTTGCCGGTGGTACCGGCCCACACGGAGACGACCTGATTCTCGGTCGGCATCGGCTGGTACTGAGCCTGCTTGAGCAGCTCGACCATGCGCTGACCGCGCTCCAGCTGCGCCTTCGAGGCCGCGTCCAGGTCGGAACCGAAGGCCGCGAAGGCCTCCAGCTCACGGAACTGGGCGAGGTCCACGCGGAGGCGACCGGCGATCTGCTTCATGGCCGGGTGCTGGGCGGAGCCACCGACTCGGGAGACCGAGATACCGACGTTCAGGGCCGGACGCTGGCCGGCGTTGAACAGGTCGGACTCCAGGAAGCACTGGCCGTCGGTGATGGAGATGACGTTGGTCGGGATGAACGCCGAGACGTCGTTCGCCTTGGTCTCGACGATCGGCAGACCGGTCATCGAGCCGGCACCGAGCTCGTCCGAGAGCTTGGCGCAGCGCTCGAGGAGACGCGAGTGCAGGTAGAAGACGTCACCCGGGTAGGCCTCACGGCCCGGCGGGCGGCGCAGCAGCAGCGACACGGCGCGGTAGGCGTCGGCCTGCTTCGACAGGTCGTCGAAGATGATCAGGACGTGCTTGCCGTCGTACATCCAGTGCTGGCCGATGGCCGAGCCGGTGTACGGGGCGAGGTACTTGAAGCCGGCCGGGTCGGACGCGGGGGCGGCGACGATCGTCGTGTACTCGAGCGCACCGGCCTCCTCCAGGGCGCCGCGCACGGACGCGATGGTGGAGCCCTTCTGGCCGACGGCGACGTAGATGCAGCGGACCTGCTTGTTCACGTCGCCCGAGCGCCAGTTGTCGCGCTGGTTGATGATCGTGTCGACGGCCAGGGCGGTCTTGCCCGTCTGGCGGTCGCCGATGATCAGCTGACGCTGACCACGGCCGACCGGGGTCATGGCGTCGACGGCCTTGTAGCCGGTCTCCATCGGCTCGTGGACCGACTTACGGGCCATGACGCCCGGGGCCTGCAGCTCGAGGGCGCGGCGGCCCTCGGTCGCGATCTCGCCGAGACCGTCGATCGGGTTGCCGAGCGGGTCGACGACGCGACCCAGGTATCCCTCACCGACGCCGACGGAGAGGACCTCGCCGGTGCGCTGCACCGACTGCCCCTCCTCGATGCCGCTGAACTCACCGAGAACGATCGCACCGATCTCGCGCTCTTCGAGGTTCAGCGCGAGACCGAGGGTGCCGTCCTCGAACTTCAGCAGCTCGTTCGCCATGGCCGAGGGAAGACCCTCGACCTTCGCGATGCCGTCACCGGCCAGGCTGACCGTGCCGACCTCCTCGCGCGAGGCCGCGTCCGGCTGGTACGACTGGACGAAGGTCTCCAGTGCGTCCCGGATCTCCTCCGGCCGGATCGTGAGCTCCGCCATCTGGGTTCCCTGCTCTCCTTGTTGGGCCCGAAGTTTCTTAAGGGGTCTGGGGGCCGACCCCCAGGAATCTTCTGCAATCTCTGCACGGCCCAACCGGGCCGCTGTGATGCGTGTTGTGTTGCCGGCGGCCGAAGCCGTCAGCCGGCCAGCCGCCGCTTCGCCTCGCCGAGGCGCTCGGAGACCGTGCCGTCGATGACCTCGTCGCCGACCCGCACCGAGATCCCGCCGAGGACCGCGGGGTCCACGTCCAGGTTCAGGTGCATCTCGCGGCCGTACAGCTTCGCCAGTACGGCGCCGAGGCGCTGCTTCTGCTGGTCGGACAGCGGCACCGCCGAGGTGACGACGGCGACCATCCGGTTCCGGCGCGCCGCGGCGAGCTTGGACAGGGACTCGAGTCCCACCTCCAGGCTACGTCCCCGGGGCTGGGTCACCAGACGGACGACCAGGCGCTCGGTGGTGGCGTTGGCCTTGCCGCCGAGCAGCGTGCGCAGCAGCTCGCCCTTGGCGGCGGGCTTCGCGGTCTTGTCCGTCAGCGCCGAGCGGAGCTCGGTGCTGGAGGTCACGATCCGGCCGAAGCGGAACAGCTCGTCCTCGACGTCGTCGAGGGCTCCCGCCTTCTGCGCCGCGGTGAGGTCGGCGGTGTTCGCCAGCTCCTCGGCCGCGTCGACGAGGTCGCGGGAGCGCGACCAGCGGGACCGGACCATGCCGGACACCAGGTCGACGGTCTCGCCGCCCACCTGACCGGTCAGGAGTCGCTGCGCGAGCTCGGCCTTGGCCTCACCCGACTGCGCGGGGTCGGTAAGGACCCGGCGCAGCGACACCTCGCGGTCGAACAGGACGGTGACCGCGGCCAGCTCGTCCGCAAGCTTCGCAGCGTCGACCGAGGTGTTGTCGGTCAGCGCGTCGAGGGACTCGCGGGCGGCGGCCAGTGCCTCACGGCTCGCTCCGTTCATCGGACGGCCTCAGCCTTCTCCTCGAGCTCGTCGAGGAAGCGGTCGATCGTGCGGCTCTGGCGGGCGACGTCCTGGAGGGACTCACCGACCAGCTTGCCGGCCAGGTCAGTGGCGAGCTTGCCGACGTCCTGACGCAGGGAGGAGGAAGCGGCCTTGCGGTCGGCCTCGATCTGCGTGTGACCGGCGGCGATGATCTCCTCGCGCTGGCGCTGGCCCTCCGCCTTCATCTCCTGGATGATCGCGGTGCCCTGCTCCGTCGCCTCCTGGCGGAGACGCGCGGCCTCGTGGCGGGCCTCGGCAAGCTGTGCCTTGTACTGCTCCAGCACACTCTGAGCCTCGATCTGGGCCGACTCGGCCTTCTCGATGCCACCCTCGATGGCCTCGCGGCGCTCGACCAGAACCTTGTTGATGTTCGGGAGGAGCTTCTTGGCGAGGAAGCCGAAGACGATGACGAAGGCGATCAGGCCGATGACGAGCTCGTCAAGATGCGGGAGGAGGGGGGGCTGGGGCTCCCCCTCGGCCGCAAGAAGCAGAGCGTTCACATCAGTGCCTTCCGTGAAAATGTGGCTGTCGTCGAGAAGCAGGCTTAGTAGACGAAGCCCATGACGATGCCGATGAGGGCGAGCGCCTCACAGAAGGCGAAACCCATGATCTGGTTGGTGCGGATCAGGCCGGCCGCCTCGGGCTGGCGGGCGAGGGCCTGGGTGCCGTTACCGAAGATGATGCCGACGCCGACGCCGGGGCCGATCGCGGCGAGGCCGTAACCGATGGCGGCGACGTTGCCTTCGACAGCAGCAAGGGTCTGGAGAGCGGACATGCCGGTTCTTCCTTCTCTTTCAAGGACCCGGTGGGGGTTGGCCACCGGAGACTGCGGGGTGGGTGGTGGAGCTGGTCCGTGGCAGGGGGCTCAGTGGTGCTCGGAGAGCGCGCCCTGGACGTAGCTGCAGGCCAGGAGGACGAAGACGTACGCCTGGACGGCCTGGATGAAGAGCTCGAAGGCGGTCATCACGAGGACCATCACGAAGGACGTGCCGGCGTAGATCACGCCGATGCCGTTGAGCAGGTACCAGGAGGCCAGCGAGAACATCACGATCAGCAGGTGACCGGCGAACATGTTCGCGAACAGTCGGACCGCGTGCGTGAAGGGCCGGATGATCAGGTTCGAGAAGAACTCGAGGACGACGACCAGCGGGAGGATCGGGCCGAGGGACTTGTCCCAGCCGACGATGTTCTTCCAGCCGCCGACGAAGCCGTGCTTCTTGAAGGTCAGCGAGACCCAGAGCACGTACACGATCAGCGCGAGGGCCGCCGGGAAGGCGATCAGCGAGGTGACCGGGAACTGGGCCAGCGGGATGATCGACCAGAGGTTCATCATCCAGACGAGGAAGAACATCGAGACCATGAAGGGGACGTACTTCTCGCCGTCCTTCTTGCCGATGATCTCGTAGACGATGCCGCGGCGCACGAAGTCGTAACCGGCCTCGCCGATCATCTGCATCTTGCCGGGGACCAGCTTCGGCTTGCGGAAGGCCGCCCAGAAGAAACCGACCACCACGACCGAGCTCAGGACCGCGAGCAGCATGGGCTTGGTCAGCTCGAAGCTGCCCCACGTCGCGATCGGCTCGTAGATGAACGTGTGCAGGCCCGGAGCCGGGAAGCCACATCCGGTGAAGATGTGGCAATCCGGGTCGAAGGCAAGCGTCTGGTCAGCACTCACCGCGGGCTCCTTCAGCGTGGCGCATAGGTACGGCAACCTCGTTGTGTCGGCGCGGCGCGCAGCCGCGGGTCGGCACTGGACTGGTCTTACGGATAAGGGGGCGGCGGGTCGGCTTCGAGCCTCGCGCTGGGACAGGCGCCTCTTCGGATGCCCGCGCCCGCAATGCCGCAGTTGGCACCGGACGATAGCAGGAAGCCGAACGCGTCTTTATACCGGCCCTACCCCTCACGGCTTCGAACCCGTTTTCCCGGGCTCGACGTACGCGATCTTGGCCTTCATGTAGGCACGGGCCTGGGCCGCGACCCACACCACGGTCGTCGCGAGCACTGTGAAGGCGAAGGCCTTGAAGTCGAACACCGTGGTGCCCTTCAGCAAGGCCAGGAAGACGAAGAGAACCAGCAGCTGGGTCGTGTAGAGCAAGAACCCCATGGCCTGGAACAGCTGCGGAAGCTTCTTTGCCGTCCGCTGCAGCACCAGCATCCCGAGGCCCATGAAGAGGAGGACGACCAGGGTGCCGAGGGCGGCGCCGATCGCGCCCTTCCCGCCGGCGACGATGCCGCTGATCACCGTGGCGATGACGCCGACGGCGGCAGTGGGTACGACGGCCGAGAGAAGGAGGCGTGCGTCGCTGGAAGGCATGGCGGTGTCTCCGCTGTGATGGAGGGGGCGATGGTGTCGTCAGGGACGAGCGTAAGCCCGGTCCGAGGTGGGTCTCGGGGCCAACAGACCGTCGCACTACGGTCTTTCGGCACTGTCGCCGGGTCTCGTGAACGGTATCACAAACTATTTGAGTAGTTCTTTACACATGGGGTGTGCCAACTGTCACACATGAGGGCTACAACGCGCGATTGTGCGCGACAGCAGGGCACCTTGTCTGGTATTGGGCCCCACTGAGGCTTTCGTCGACCTCCGCTGACGCGGCGTCACCCCGGCGTCAACTCGGCGTTCCGGCCTTCCTCCGGTCGGAGAAGCGCGAACGGTGACCGATGGCCGTCGAGCCGTGCAGCCCGGCCGGGACCGGAACCCGCTCCTCCTCCGCCGCCTCGTGCTCCGGCTCCGGCTCCAGGGCCCGCTTCCGGCGCCGGTACCGCGGCGGGACGATGGCCTCCGCCCAGCGGGGGGTCCGCGGCGAGAAGCGCGGCAGCAGGAGCAGCACCAGACCGAGGGCGCTCAGCACGGTGATGGCGAGGACGATCCACATCGACGTCGAGTGGACCGAGTACGCGAGCGTGCCGAAGGCGATCAGCGCCGACCAGAAGTACATGATCAGCACGGCCCGGCTGTGCGAGTGGCCGATCTCCAGGAGCCGGTGGTGCAGGTGGCCGCGGTCGGCGGCGAAGGGCGACTGGCCCTTCCAGGTCCGCCGCACGATCGCCAGGACCAGGTCGGTCATCGGGATCGCGATGATGGTCAGCGGCAGGATCAGCGGGATGAAGACGGGCAGGGCCGCGTGGGTCGCCTGCCGGGTCGAGCCCTCGAAGATCTTCAGGGTGTCCGGGTCCACCTGGCCGGTGATCGAGATGGCGGAGGCGGCGAGGATCAGGCCGATCAGCATCGAGCCCGAGTCGCCCATGAAGATCCGCGCCGGGTGCATGTTGTGCGGCAGAAAGCCCAGGCACATGCCCATGAGGATCGCGGCGAAGAGGGTCGCGGGAGCGGCCGCCTCGATCGTGTAGCCGTACCAGAGGCGGTACGCGTACAGGAAGAAGGCGCCGGTGGCGATGCAGACCATGCCGGCGGCGAGACCGTCGAGGCCGTCGACGAAGTTGACCGCGTTGATGGTGAGGACGACCAGGGCGACCGTCAGGAGCGTGCCCTGCCACTGGGTCAGCGCGACCGTGCCGACGCCCGGGATCGGCAGCCACAGGATCGTCAGACCCTGCGCCACCATCACGCCGGCCGAGATCATCTGGGCGCCCAGCTTGATCAGCGCGTCCAGCTCGAACTTGTCGTCCAGGACGCCGATCAGCCAGATCAGGGCGGCGCCGGAGAGCAGCGCGCGGGGCTCGTTCGACTGGTCGAAGACGCTGTTGAGGTTCTGCAGGTGGTCGGCGACGAGCAGACCGGCGCACAGCCCGAAGAACATGGCGATGCCACCGAGCCGCGGAGTCGGTTCTCGGTGTACGTCGCGCGCACGGATCTCCGGCATCGCGCCGGTCGCGATGGCGAACTTCCGCACCGGACCGGTCAGCAGATAGGTCACCGCGGCCGTGACACAGAGCGTCAGCAGGTAATCACGCACGGGCTGTCCCCACAGGAATCGCTGGCCATCTCAGCCCCACACCCTAGCCGTGCCGTCCATGTGGTTGGAGACACCCCGGGCCCCGAAACGGTTGCGGACGCCCTTCGGTCGTCCGCCGCTCACCGTCCATACGGGGGAAAAGTGCTGGTCAGCTCTCGTACGTCCACGCGTACCCGAGCCGTTTCCTCCGGTTCGCCGCGCAGCGCCGCGGTGAACAGCGCGGCGATCCTGGCCATCTCCGGGGCGCCCATGCCCTGCGTGGTGACCGCGGCGGTGCCGAGCCGGATGCCGCGCCCGTCCCCGGCCGTGACGTATCCGGCTCCGCCGGAGGGCAGGGCGCAGGTGTCCAGGACCATCCCGGCGGCGGCGAGCCGGGCGCGGGCCGTACGGCCGTCGACGCCCAGCGGGGTGGGGTCGGCGGTGATGAGGTGGGTGTCGGTGCCGCCGGTGGTCAGCGCGAAGCCCTCGGCGGAGAGCGCGGCCGCGAGCACGCGCGCGTGCTCGACCACCCGATGGGCGTACGCGGTGAAGGCCGGAGTGGACGCCTCCCCCAGGGCGACCGCCTTCGCCGCGATGGTGTGCATCTGGGCGCCGCCCTGGGTGAACGGGAAGACCGCCCGGTCGATCCGCTCGGCCAGCTCCGCCGTGCACAGCACCATTCCGCCGCGCGGACCGCGCAGCACCTTGTGGGTGGTGGCGCAGACGACGTCGGCGTACGGGACGGGGTTCGGCGCCGCTCCCCCGGCGACGAGGCCGATGGGATGGGCGGCGTCGGCGATGAGGTACGCCCCGACCTCGTCGGCGACGGCCCGGAAGAGGGCGTAGTCGGGGTGGCGGGGGTAGGAGATCGAGCCGCAGACGATCGCCGTGGGGCGGTGGTGGCGGGCGAGGGCGGCGAGCTGCTCGTAGTCGATGAGCCCGGTCTCGGCGTCGACGCCGTACGGGACGAAGTCGAACCAGCGGCCGGAGAAGTTGGCGGGCGAACCGTGCGTGAGGTGCCCGCCCTGGTCCAGGCCCATGGCGAGGACCGTGTCACCGGGCCTCAGAAGGGCCGCGTACGCCGCCAGGACGGCCGCGGAGCCCGAGTGCGGCTGCAGGTTGGCATGATCGGCTCCGAAGAGCGCGGTGGCCCGCTCCACGGCGATCCGCTCGGCCTCGTCGACGTACTCGCAGCCGCCGTGGTACCGGGCCCCCGGATACCCCTCGGCGTACTTGTTCGCGAGCGTCGACCCCAGCGTCGCGAGGACCGCCGGCGAGGTGAAGTTCTCCGCCGCGATCAGCTGGAGCGTCTCCGCCTGCCGCCGCGCCTCCCCCGCCAGCACGTCGGCGATCTGCGGATCCTGCCGCCGCAGGACGTCGAGGACCTCTTCCGGGGGCGCACTGACCGACATGGCTGACTCCGAGCCTGGGGGACGTAGCACCAATGTAGGCGCGGCACCCCGAGCGCGCCCCCGGAGCGTCCCCCCTCCCGACGCGCCCCTCGCACCGCCCGGCCCCCGCGGGCCTCCCGGGCTTCGGGCCG
>NZ_JBEZNU010000010.1:142441-205031 GCF_040653375.1 Streptomyces sp. NPDC047974 | reverse complement strand
CGCTGCGGCGGCCTCCGACCGCCGGCCGGGGCGGCGGGGCGGTGGTCGCGCGTCAGCGCCTCGTCGGGACGCCCGTCAGGGCGGTGACGACCGGGGGCCACTCCTGGACGCGCCCCTCGCACCGCTCGGCCCCTGCGGGCCTCCCGGGCTTCGGGCCGCTGCGGCGGCCTCCGACCGCCGGCCGGGGCGGCGGGGCGGTGGTCGCGCGTCAGCGCCTCGTCGGGACGCCCGTCAGGGCGGTGACGACCGGGTCCAGGGCTTCCTGGATCTCGTCGCCGATGGAGCGGAAGACGGTGATGGGGGCGCCGTAGGGGTCGTTGACCTCGTCCGCTTCGGCGGAGGGGGCCAGGAGCCACCCGCGTAGAGCGGCGGCCGCGCGGACCAGGGCGCGGGCGCGTTCGACCACGCCGTCGCGGGGGTCCGGGAGGGTGGCGGGGTCGATGGCGCGGACCAGCCGGGTGAACTCCTTCAGGGTGAAGGTGCGCAGTCCGGCCGAGTGGCCCATCGAGATGACCTGCGCGCGGTGGTCGCGGGTCGCGGTGAGGACGAGGTCGGCGCGGATGACGTGCTCGTCGAGGAGTTCGCGCCCGACGAAGCCGCTGTGGTCGGCGCCGAAGTCGGCGAGGACCAGCTCGGCGTTGGTCTCCATGGGGGCGCCCTCGTGGCCCCAGGTGCCGGCGCTCTCCACGATGAGGCCCCGGCCGAGCCCGTCGCCGAGCCGCTGGAGCAGGGCGTGGCGGGTCAGCCGCTCGGTGATGGGCGAGCGGCAGACGTTGCCGGTGCTGACGTGGAGGATGCGGAAGGTGGTGTCGTGCTCGTACCCCGCTATGCCACGCCCCTCAGGGGCGGTCAACTGGCCACCTCGAGGTCGGGTACGACCTTGCGGAGCTCCTCCGGTGACAGCGCGCCCTCGCGCAGCAGCACCGGGATCTTGCCCGTGACGTCGACGATGGAGGAGGGGACGTTGCCGGGCGTCGGACCGCCGTCGAGGTAGACGGAGACGGAGTCGCCGAGCATCTGCTGGGCGGCGTCGCAGTCCTCGGGCGCCGGGTGCCCGGAGAGGTTGGCGGAGGAGACGGCCATCGGGCCGACCTCGGTGAGCAGCTCGATGGCGACCGGGTGCAGCGGCATGCGGATGGCGACGGTGCCGCGGGTGTCGCCGAGGTCCCACTGGAGGGACGGCTGGTGGCGGGCGACCAGGGTGAGCGGGCCGGGCCAGAAGGCGTCGACGAGCTCCCACGCGTGCTCGGAGAAGTCCGTGACGAGGCCGTGCAGCGTGTTCGGGGAGCCGATGAGGACGGGGGTGGGCATGCCGCGGCCCCGGCCCTTGGCGGCCAGCAGCTCGGCGACGGCCTCGCTGCCGAAGGCGTCCGCGCCGAGTCCGTACACGGTGTCGGTGGGGAGCACGACGAGCTCGCCGCGGCGCACGGCCGACGCGGCTTCGCGCAGGCCGGTCGCGCGGTCGGTCGCCTCGTTGCAGTCGTATCGGCGTGCCATCAGTCGCGCTCCTCCTCAGTCGTGGTGGTGCGGTGCCGGCTCACGGCATCGCCTTGCGGGCGGTCGCGAAACGCGGCCGGTTGTTCAGGTCGGGGTGGTCGGCGGCGTCCGCCCAGCCGGCCTCCTCGTTGAAGATCCACGGCACCTGGCCGCCCTGGGTGTCGGCGTGCTCGATGACGACGAGGCCGCCGGGGCGGAGCAGCCGGTGCGCGGTGCGCTCGATGCCGCGGATGGTGTCGAGGCCGTCCTCGCCGGAGAAGAGCGCCATCTCGGGGTCGTGGTCGCGGGCCTCGGGGGCGACGTACTCCCACTCGGTGAGGGGGATGTACGGCGGGTTGGAGATGACCAGGTCGACCTGGCCGTTGAGCTCCGGGAGGGCGGTGAGCGCGTCGCCCTGGTGGACGGTGACGCGGGAGCCAGCGGCGTTCTTGCGGGTCCAGACGAGCGCGTCGTCGGAGAGCTCGACGGCGTGGACGCGCGAGCGCGGCACCTCCTGGGCCATGGCGAGGGCGATGGCGCCGGAGCCGGTGCAGAGGTCGACGATGAGCGGTTCGACGACGTCCATCGCGCGGACGGCGTCTATGGCCCAGCCGACCACCGACTCGGTCTCCGGGCGGGGCACGAAGACCCCGGGGCCGACCTGGAGCTCCAGGTAGCGGAAGAACGCGCGGCCGGTGATGTGCTGGAGGGGTTCGCGCGCCTCGCGGCGGGCGATGGCCTCCCAGTAGCGGGCGTCGAAGTCGGCGTCCTTGACGTTGTGCAGCTCCCCCCGCTTGACGCCGTGCACGAACGCGGCGAGCTCCTCGGCGTCGAAGCGCGGTGAGGGAACGCCGGCGTCGGCCAGCCGCTGGGTGGCCTGGGCCACCTCGGCAAGCAGCAGGTTCACGCTGGTCCTCCGTGGTGCGGGGTGGGGCGGGGAGAGGTGCCTCGGGCCGGTCAGGTCGCGGCGAGCTTGGCCGCGGAGTCGGCGTCGACGCAGGCCTGGATGACGGCGTCGAGCTCGCCGTCGAGGACCTGGTCGAGGTTGTACGCCTTGAAGCCGACGCGGTGGTCGGAGAGGCGGTTCTCCGGGAAGTTGTACGTGCGGATCTTCTCGGAGCGGTCGACGGTGCGGACCTGGCTGCGGCGGGCGTCGGCGGCCTCGGCCTCGGCCTTCTCCTGGGCGGCGGCGAGGAGCCGGGAGCGCAGGATGCGCATGGCCTGCTCCTTGTTCTGGAGCTGGCTCTTCTCGTTCTGGCAGGAGGCGACGATGCCGGTCGGCAGGTGGGTGATGCGGACCGCGGAGTCGGTGGTGTTGACCGACTGGCCGCCGGGGCCGGAGGAGCGGTAGACGTCGATGCGCAGGTCGTTGGCGTGGATCTCGACGTCGACCTCCTCGGCCTCGGGCGTGACGAGCACGCCGGCGGCGGAGGTGTGGATGCGGCCCTGCGACTCGGTGGCGGGCACGCGCTGCACGCGGTGGACGCCGCCCTCGTACTTGAGGCGGGCCCAGACGCCCTGGCCGGGCTCGGTGGCGCCGTTGCCGCCCTTGGTCTTCACGGCGACCTGGACGTCCTTGTAGCCGCCGAGCTCGGACTCGGTGGCGTCGATGAGCTCGGTCTTCCAGCCGACGCGCTCGGCGTAGCGGAGGTACATCCGGAGCAGGTCCCCGGCGAAGAGGGCGGACTCGTCGCCGCCGGCGCCGGCCTTGATCTCCAGGATGACGTCCTTGTCGTCGCTGGGGTCGCGGGGGATCAGCAGGAGGCGGAGCTTCTCGGTGAGCTCCTCGCGCTGCTTCTCCAGCTCCTTGACCTCGGCGGCGAAGTCGGGGTCGTCGTGCGCGAACTCGCGCGCGGTCTCGATGTCGTCCCCGGTCTGCTTCCAGGAGCGGTACGTGCCGACGATCGGGGTCAGCTCGGCGTAGCGCTTGTTCAGCTTGCGCGCGTTGGCCTGGTCGGCGTGGACCGACGGATCCGCGAGCTTCTTCTCGAGGTCGGCGTGCTCGCCGACCAGTTCCTCGACGGCCTCGAACATCTTCGGGCTCCTGGTTTCGTGTGGTGCTACGGGGACGCCAAAGCGCCGGTCCCGGCCGCCCCGCGCAGGGGCGGCCGATGACCGGCGCGGGGGCTCGCTACTTCTTGGCGGAGCCGGCGGCCTTGCCGAAGCGGGCCTCGAAGCGGGCCACGCGGCCGCCGGTGTCGAGGATCTTCTGCTTGCCCGTGTAGAACGGGTGGCACTCGGAGCAGACCTCGGCACGGATGGTGCCCTCGGCCAGGGTGCTGCGGGTGGTGAACGACGCGCCACAGGTGCAGCTGACCTGGGTCTCGACGTACTCGGGGTGGATCTCGCGCTTCAAGGTGTCTCCTAGTTCCGGGAGGGCGCCGGGTCGTCGCCGCGGGTTGCGGCGGACGTGAACCGGGGCCGACGTACCAGTCTGCCAGGACTGGCCGCATCTCCCCAAACCGGGGTGGGGGCGGCGGTATTCCCCGGGCCGGATTCCGGGGCTAGCCGATCACGCCCTCGGCCTTGCCGGTGGCCGCGTCCTCGGTGGCGGAGGCGGGGATGGGGCGGTCGGCCCGGAGGGCCTTCCAGACCTGTTCGGCCTGGGCTTCGAGGGGCACGACGCGGTTGGGGTCCACGGGGTCGTACGTGACGGGCAGCGTGATCATGTGGACGTCGTCGGCGCCGAGCCCGGACAGGCCCTGGGCGAAGCCCATGAGCTCCTGGACGGAGTCGAGCTCGGAGTCGGGCGTGATGGCCTTGGTGGCGGCGTCGGCGAGGTCGAGGAGCTTCTTGGGGTCGGTGCCGGCGCCGACGTCCTTGACCTGTGCGATGAAGGCCTTCATGAAGGCCTGCTGGAGCTGGATGCGGCCGAGGTCGCTGCCGTCGCCGACGCTCTTGCGGGTGCGGACGAGACCGAGGGACTGCTCGCCGTCGAGGGTGTGGGTGCCGGGCTCCAGGTCGAGGTGGCTCTTGGGGTCCTTGATGGCCCGCGTGGTGGTGATCTCGACGCCGCCGAGGGTGTCGATGAGCTTCTTGAAGCCGGTGAAGTCGACCTCGATGTAGTGGTCCATGCGGATGCCGGACAGGGACTCGACGGTCTTGACGGCGCAGGCGGGGCCGCCGACCTCGTACGCGGTGTTGAACATGGCGCGGCTCTGGCCGGCGACCTCATTGCCCTGCTCGTCGGTGCAGGCGGGGCGTTCGATGAGGGTGTCGCGGGGGATGGAGACGACGCCGGCCTTCTTGTGGCCCTCGTAGACGTGGAGGACCATCGCGGTGTCGGAGCGGGCGCCGCCCTCGTCCTTGCCGTAGGCGCCGTTGTCGCCGGAGCGGGAGTCGGAGCCGAGGACGAGGATGTCCATCGATCCGTCGTCGACGTTCTTGGGGCGGTCGGTGCCGAGCTGGGCGTTGATGTCGACGCCCTGGATGTTGCCGTCGAGCTTGAGGTACACGTAGCCGAGTCCGGCGCCGGCCAGGACGAGCACGGCGGTGGCGCCGGACACGGCTATGGCGATCCGGCGGCGGCGTGTGGCGGTCGGTTTGCGGCGGCGTCCGGTGGCGCCTCCGCGTGCGCGCCCGCTCTTGTTCTGCTCGGTCATCGTCTTCCCTCGGGCCTATGGTTCACCTTTTGTGACGGCGAAGCATCCGAAAGGGTTGCATAGCGATCTGTGAGGTTTCGATGAGCGAGCTGTCCACCACGCACTGTGCCCACCGCTCGGTGAGCGGTGGGCACAGTGTTCGCGCAGGTCACGAACGGGTTACGGCTCCGAGGCCGTCACCCGCGGTGTGACGAGGGTCTCCCCCCGTCACCGACGGCGTCAGTCGTTGTTGGCGCCCGGCGTCGTCTTCTGGATCTGCAGCAGGAACTCGGCGTTCGACTTCGTCTGCTTGAGCTTGTCCAGGAGCAGCTCGATGGCCTGCTGCTGGTCGAGCGCGTGCAGCACGCGGCGGAGCTTCCAGGTGATGGCGAGCTCGTCGCTGCCGAGGAGGATCTCCTCCTTGCGGGTACCCGAGGCGTCGACGTCGACGGCCGGGAAGATCCGCTTGTCGGCGAGCTTCCGGTCGAGCTTGAGCTCCATGTTGCCGGTGCCCTTGAACTCCTCGAAGATCACCTCGTCCATGCGCGAGCCGGTGTCGACCAGCGCGGTGGCCAGGATGGTCAGCGAGCCGCCGTCCTCGATGTTGCGCGCGGCACCGAAGAAGCGCTTCGGCGGGTAGAGCGCGGTCGAGTCGACACCACCGGACAGGATGCGGCCGGAGGCGGGCGCCGCGAGGTTGTACGCGCGGCCCAGGCGGGTGATGGAGTCCAGCAGGACGACCACGTCGTGACCCAGCTCGACGAGGCGCTTGGCGCGCTCGATGGCCAGCTCGGCGACGGTGGTGTGGTCCTCGGCCGGGCGGTCGAAGGTCGAGGAGATGACCTCGCCCTTCACCGACCGCTGCATGTCGGTGACCTCTTCCGGACGCTCGTCGACCAGGACGACCATCAGGTGGCACTCGGGGTTGTTGTGGGTGATCGCGTTGGCGATCGCCTGCATGATCATGGTCTTGCCGGTCTTCGGCGGGGCCACGATCAGACCGCGCTGGCCCTTGCCGATCGGCGACACGAGGTCGATGATCCGCGTGGTCAGCACGCCCGGGTCGGACTCCAGACGGAGCCGGTCCTGGGGGTACAGCGGGGTCAGCTTGTTGAACTCGGGGCGGCCGCGGCCGGAGTCCGGCGCCATGCCGTTGGTCGAGTCGAGGCGGACCAGCGCGTTGAACTTCTCGCGGCGCTCGCCCTCCTTCGGCTGGCGGACCGCGCCGGTGAGGTGGTCGCCCTTGCGCAGGCCGCTCTTGCGGACCTGGGCGAGGGAGACGTACACGTCGTTCGGACCGGGCAGGTAGCCGGAGGTCCGGATGAACGCGTAGTTGTCGAGGATGTCCAGGATGCCCGCGACGGGGATCAGGACGTCGTCGTCGGAGACCTGCGGCTCGCCGGCGGCGAACTCGTCGCGCCCGCGACGGCCTCGGCGGTCGCGGTAGCGGCCGCGACGGCCACGGCGGCCGCCCTCGAAGTCGTCGTCGTCGTCCTGCGGGGCGCCGCCCTGCGGACGCTGGCCCTGGCCCTGCTGCTGGCCCTGACCCTGGCCCTGGCCCTGGCCCTGGCGCTGCTGGTCCTTGCGCTGGCCGCCGCCCTGCTGCTGGTCGTCGCCCTTGCCGCGCTCGCGCTGGCGGTCGCGACGGTCCCGGCGGTCACGGCGGGTGCGGCCCTCGGCGCCGTCCACGGCGGCCTCGGCCTTCTCGCCCTGCGGCTCGCTCTTGGCCTCGGTGCGCGCCTCGGCCTTCACGGCCTGCGCGCCCTCGACGCCCTCCGGCGAACCGGCGGGAGCGGTGGCACGGCGGCGGCGGCGCTCGCCGGCCGGCTGCTCGTCGCCCTGGTCGGCACCGGCCGACTTCGACGGCTGGCCCGGGATGTCGATCTGCTGCTGGGCGGGGGCCTGCTCGGCCTTCTCCGCCTTCGGCTCGGCGGCCTCGGCGGACTCGCCCGTGCGGGCCTTGGAGGTGGCGCGGCGCTTCGGCTTGGTCTCGGCGGCGGCCTCGGTCTTGGCGGGGGCGGCGGAGCCGGAACCGGCCTGCGCCTCCTTGATGACCTCGATCAGCTGGCTCTTGCGCATCCGCGCGGTGCCCCTGATGCCGAGGCCGGACGCGACCTGCTGCAGCTCGGCCAGGACCATGCCCTCGAGGCCGGTGCCGGAGCGGCGGCGCCGTGCGGTGCCGCTGCTGGCGGCACCTTCGGCGGGCGCGGCGGCGTCGACAGTGCTGTCGGCAGTCACGCCCATCAGATCGGTGGTGTCGCTCACGAAGGGTCCTTCCCTGGAGCGGACGTCGGCCCTGTGGCTCGGCGACCGGTTGTGCTGTCCGGCAGCGGTCCTGGTTGGTGGACCGTGTCCGGGGCGGTGGTCCCGCCGGGATGCGGCGAGAGAGAGGTACGTGCTGTGGGTCCGGCCCGAGCGCCCCCTGCTCGGCCCTCGCATGGAATGAGCGAGGGGTGTCGTGCCGGTTCCGGAGCGTGCTCGAAACTGCTCAGGCAGGCTGCTCAGGCAGTTGGGGAGGCTCCCGGAAGAATGTGTGGTCCCTGAGGGGACACTCCGCACCGCTCCACAAAGAGGTCGGGTGCAGACTTGAGGTTAACACTACCGGCTCCAACAAACATTCCCCCTCTCACTCACCGGCAATCGCGTGTTCAGGACGCTGCCCGGCGTCCCTGGCACCTGCCGCCGCCGCGCCTCAGGGCGCCAGCGGCAGCACGCTCGCCCCGGGCGCGTCGAGGTCGAGCCGGTTCGCGGCCCAGCCCTCGCCCGCGAGGAGGGCGACCTTGTCGGCGGTCTTCTCGTCGGCCAGCGCGAGGACCGTGGGGCCCGCGCCGGAGATGACGGCGGGTACGCCGTCGGCCCGCAGCCTGTTGACCAGGGCGATGCTCTCGGGCATCGCGGGGGCCCGGTACTCCTGGTGGAGCCGGTCCTCGGTGGCCGCGAGCAGCAGTTCGGGGCGGCGGGTCAGGGCCTCGACGAGGAGGGCGGCGCGCCCGGCGTTGGCGGCGGCGTCCACGTGCGGGACGGTGCGCGGCAGCAGACCGCGGGCGGTCTCGGTCAGCACCGGCTTCCCGGGGACGAAAACCACCGGAACGATGGAATCCGAGGGATCCATCCTGATCGCCCGCGCGGCACCGGACTCGGTCCAGGCGAGGGTGAAGCCGCCGAGCAGACAGGCGGCGACGTTGTCGGGGTGGCCCTCGATCTCGGTGGCCAGCTCCAGCAGGGCGGCCTCGTCGAGCTTGGCGTCCCCGCCTATGGTCACGGCGCGGGCGGCGACGATGCCGGCGCAGATGGCGGCGGAGGAGGAGCCGAGGCCGCGGCCGTGCGGGATGCGGTTGGCACAGACGACCTCCAGGCCGCGCGGCTGCCCGCCGAGCAGGTCGAAGGCGGTGCGCAGGGAGCGTACGAGGAGGTGCCTCTCGTCGCGCGGGAGCGTCTCGGCGCCCTCTCCGGCGATGTCGATGTGCAGCCCGGAGTCGGCGACCCGGACGACGACGTCGTCGTAGAGGCCCAGCGACAGGCCGAAGGCGTCGAAGCCCGGGCCGAGGTTGGCGCTGGTGGCGGGGACGCGCACCCGTACGGCGGCGGCGCGGAACGCGGGACCGGCCATCGCTCGATGACTCTCCTTGACTGCGGCGACGTGGTGTTCAAGAGAAGTGCTGGGGAACCCGGAGTACCGTTTCGGCCGTTTCGGTCGCGGGGAGGCGACAACGGCAACGACACCACGCATATGCGTCGCGGCGGGTTCGGTACAGCCTATCGAAGGAAGGTTCTGTGGCGACATAGGGCGCACGGGAGGCGCACGATGCGTGTCGCGCGCCAACCTGTGCATCTGTGTGGGTTCCTGATCGGGTTTCGCCCGATCAGGAACCGACGTGCTCCCGACGGGTTCAGGCCAGCCCGAGCCGCTGCGCGGCGGTGGCGGCGTCCACCGGGACGGTGACCGGCTGCGGGGCGCCGGCGACGGCCCAGTCGGGGTCCTTCAGACCGTTTCCGGTCACGGTGCAGACGATCCGCTGGCCCGGGTCGACCTTGCCCTGCTCGGCGGCCTTCAGCAGACCGGCGACCGAGGCGGCCGAGGCGGGCTCCACGAAGACGCCCTCCTGCGCGGCCAACAGGCGGTAGGAGCGCAGGATCTCACGGTCCGTCACCTCGTCGATGAAGCCGCCCGACTCGTCGCGCGCGGCGATCGCGTACTCCCAGGAGGCCGGGTTGCCGATGCGGATCGCGGTGGCGATGGTGGACGGGTCCTTGACGACCTCGCCGCGCACCAGCGGGGCCGAACCGGAGGCCTGGAAGCCCCACATGCGCGGGCGGTGGGTGGCGAGCCCGTCCGCGGCGTACTCGCGGTACCCCTTCCAGTACGCGGTGATGTTGCCCGCGTTGCCGACGGGGAGGACGTGGATGTCGGGCGCGTCGCCCAGCATGTCCACGATCTCGAACGCGGCGGTCTTCTGGCCCTCGATGCGGACCGGGTTGACCGAATTGACCAGCGCGACCGGGTAGTTGTCGGACAGCGCGCGGGCCAGGTCCAGGCAGTCGTCGAAGTTGCCGTCCACCTGGAGGATCTTCGCGCCGTGCACGAGGGCCTGGCCCATCTTGCCGAGCGCGATCTTGCCCTGCGGCACCAGGACCGCGGAGACCATCCCGGCCCGCACCGCGTAGGCGGCGGCGGAGGCGGAGGTGTTGCCGGTGGAGGCGCAGATGACCGCCTTGGCGCCCTCCTCCTTCGCCCGGGTGATGGCCATGGTCATGCCCCGGTCCTTGAAGGAACCGGTGGGGTTGGCGCCCTCGACCTTGAGGTGCACCTCGCAGCCCGTGCGCTCGGAGAGGACCTGGGCGGGGACGAGCGGCGTACCGCCCTCACGGAGCGTGACGACCGGCGTCGCGTCCGTGACCGGAAGGCGGTCCCGGTACTCCTCGATGATGCCGCGCCACTGGTGGGTGCCCTGGTTGGTCATGGGTCCTTACTCCCCTTCAACACGCATGATGCTGGCGACACCGCGCACGGTGTCGAGCTTGCGCAGCGCCTCGACCGTCCCGGAGAGGGCGGCGTCGGCCGCGCGGTGGGTGACGACGACGAGCGATGCCTCGCCGTCCTTGCCCTGCTGGCGCACGGTATCGATCGATACGCCGTGCTCGGCGAAGACCGTCGCGACCTGGGCGAGGACGCCCGGCTTGTCGGCCACGTCGAGACTGATGTGGTACCGCGTCACCACGTCGCCCATGGGGCTCACGGGCAGCTGGGTGTACGCGGACTCGCCGGGGCCCGTCGCCTCGTTGAGACGGTTGCGGCAGACGGCGACGACGTCGCCGAGAACGGCCGAGGCGGTCGGCGCGCCGCCCGCCCCGGGGCCGTAGAACATGAGCCGGCCGGCGGCCTCCGCCTCGACGAAGACCGCGTTGTACGCCTCGCGGACGGAGGCCAGCGGGTGGCTCAGCGGGATCATCGCGGGGTGCACGCGCGCGGTGACGGACTCGCCGTCGGCGGCCCGCTCGCAGATCGCGAGCAGCTTGATGGTGCAGCCCATCTCCTTGGCGGAGGCGAAGTCGGCGGCGGTGACCTCGGTCATGCCCTCGCGGTAGACGTCGTCCAGGCGCACGCGCGTGTGGAAGGCGATGCCGGCGAGGATGGCGGCCTTGGCGGCGGCGTCGAAGCCCTCGACGTCGGCGGTCGGGTCGGCCTCGGCGTACCCGAGCGCGGTGGCCTCGTCCAGGGCCTCCTGGTAGCCGGCGCCGGTCGAGTCCATCTTGTCGAGGATGAAGTTCGTGGTGCCATTGACGATGCCCATGACGCGGTTGATCTTGTCGCCGGCGAGGGACTCGCGCAGCGGGCGGATCAGCGGGATGGCGCCGGCGACGGCGGCCTCGTAGTACAGGTCCTGCCCGTGCTGCTCGGCGGCGGCGTAGAGGGTCGCGCCGTCCTGGGCGAGCAGCGCCTTGTTGGCGGAGACCACGGAGGCGCCGTGCTCGAAGGCGGTGGTGATGAGGGTGCGGGCCGGCTCGATCCCGCCGATGACCTCGACGACGACGTCGATGTCCCCGCGTTTGACCAGGGCGGTGGCGTCGGTGGTGATCAGCGCGGGGTCGATGCCGCCGCGGACCTTGTCGGGCCGGCGGACGGCGACGCCGGCGAGCTCGACCGGCGCGCCGATGCGCGCGGCGAGGTCGTCGGCGTGCGTCGTCATGATGCGCGCCACCTCGGAGCCGACAACTCCACAGCCCAGCAGCGCCACCTTCAGCGGACGCGTACGCATCATCCGACCTCGTTTCTCGTACTTCTGATTCGTATCTCTACGGTTCTGACGGGGGTGGGAACAAGTCTCACTCACCGGACGGCGGATTCAGCCACTCGTCCGGATCCTGAGACATCGATTCCACCACCCGACTATTTCATCAGCCGACGTCGAGACGCAGGAGATCTTCCTCCGTCTCGCGCCGGACGATGGCCCTTGCTTCGCCGTCCCGGACCGCCACCACGGGCGGCCGGAGGGCGTGGTTGTAGTTGCTCGCCATGGAGCGGCAGTAGGCGCCGGTGGCGGGCACGGCGATCAGGTCGCCGGGGGCCAGGTCAGCGGGGAGGAAGGCGTCGCGGACGACGATGTCGCCGCTCTCGCAGTGCTTGCCGACGACCCGGGAGAGCATCGGCTCGGCGTCGCTGACGCGGGAGACCAGGCTGACGCTGTACTCGGCGTCGTACAGGGCGGTGCGGATGTTGTCCGACATGCCGCCGTCGACGCTCACGTACGTGCGCAGCCCGTCGAGCGGCTTGATCGTGCCGACCCGGTAGAGCGTGAAGGCCGTCGGCCCGACGATGGCGCGCCCGGGCTCGACCGAGATCCGGGGGGTCCGCAGCCCGGCGGCCTCGCACTCCCGCGTCACGATCTCGCCGAGCGCCTTGGCGATCTCGTGCGGCTCGCGCGGGTCGTCCTCGGAGGTGTACGCGATGCCGAGGCCGCCGCCGAGGTCGATCTCGGGCAGCTCGACGCCGTGCTCGTCGCGCACCTCGGCGAGGAGCTGGACGACGCGGCGGGCCGAGACCTCGAAGCCGGCCATGTCGAAGATCTGCGAGCCGATGTGCGAGTGGATGCCGATGAGCTCCAGGCCGTCGAGCCTCAGCGCCCGGCGCACGGCCTCCGCGGCCTGCCCGCCGGCGAGCGCGATGCCGAACTTCTGGTCCTCGTGGGCGGTGGCGATGAACTCGTGGGTGTGCGCCTCCACGCCCACGGTCACCCGGATCTGCACGCGCTGCCGCCTGCCGAGGGACTGGGCGATGTGGGCGACCCGGACGATCTCCTGGAAGGAGTCGAGGACGATCCGCCCGACGCCGACCTCGACGGCCCGCCGGATCTCCTCCTCGCTCTTGTTGTTGCCGTGGAAGGCGATCCGCTCGGCGGGCATCCCGGCGGAGAGCGCGGTGGCGAGCTCGCCGCCGGAGCAGACGTCGAGGTTGAGCCCCTCCTCGTGCAGCCAGCGGACGATCGCGCGGGAGAGGAAGGCCTTGCCGGCGTAGAAGACGTCGGCGTCGGTGCCGAAGGCCTCGGCCCAGGCGCGGCAGCGGGCGCGGAAGTCGCTCTCGTCGAGGAAGTAGGCGGGGGTCCCGAACTCCTCGGCGAGGTCGGTGACGCGCAGCCCGCCGACGGTCGCGACGCCGTCCTCGTCCCGGGCCACGGTCCGCGCCCACACCTTGGGGTCGAGCGTGTTCAGGTCGGCGGGCGGCGCTGTGCTTGCTACGGAGCGCCCCTCAGGAAGGACGTCGGCGTGGCGGGGGCCTGCGGGGTGGGCGGAACGGCTCATGTCTGGTCAGCTCTTTCAGATCCGGTCGGGTGCGCTGATGCCGAGCACGGAGAGGCCGCCGGCGAGCACCGTCCCGGCGGCTTCGGCGAGCGCGAGCCGGGAGCGGTGGGCGGCCGAGGGTTTCTCGTCGCCGAGCGGCAGAACGGTGTGCTGGAAGCCGAGCAGCGCGTCGGCGACGGCTTCGAGGTGCCGGGCGACCCGGTCGGGGGCGCGGTGGCGGGCGGCGGCGAGAAGCACGGAGGGATGGTCGCGGACCAGCCCGAGCAGCGGGTCCTCGACGTCCGTCTCGTACGAGGGGAGGACGTCGAGCTGCCGGCCGTTGACGAGCAGCCGCCGGGCGCGGGAGTGGGCGTACTGGACGCGGAAGAGCGCGTTGCGCTCGTGCCGTACGAGGAGCGGGGCGCCGTCGAGGGGCCGGTCGTGGGGCGCGGCCCGCAGGAGCCGCCACCGGGCGGCGTCGCTCCCGAGCGCCTCGACGTCGTACGTCCCCGGGTGCACGTGCACCCGCTCGCCCCCGCCCGTGACGGCGGCGTCCCCGCCCTGGGCACGCACCAGCCCGACGAGGCACTCGACGACGACGGAAGCACGCTCCTCGCGGCCCGCCTCGAACCGCACGACCTTCCCGGCGAGCCCGTCCCCGCGTCCGTACGAGAGCCCGGCGGCGCGCACGGCGGCCAGGAGCCCGGCCCCGCCACCGGGACGCAGGGTGAAGTTGAGGAATCCGGGCCCGGTGATGTCCACGGCGAGGATCCCGTCGGCGCCCTCCAGCCGCTCCTTGAGCAGGGAGGCGACATCGAGCGCGGCCCGCCCGGCCAGCCGCGCGAGCGACAGGGCGACGCTGCTGGCGTACTCCCCCACCCCTCCCGGCCGCGCCTTCTCGACCTTCACGCGCGGAGGAACGTCGACCCGCAGCGCACCGTCGTCGACCGCACGGCGCACGGCGTGCTGCACGGTGAGGGAGAGGTCCGCGGGGGTCACGATCCCAGCCTAGGGGAGGAGGGGGGTCGGAACGCGAACCGGTTTCGCCATACGGGCACCCGGGAGGACGGGAAGGGGGAAACCCCAGGTGGAAGGGGCCCCGAAAACACGATCAAGATCACAGGCGGCCGGAGGGAATCCGCACGGCGGACCCGTCCTGCCTCCGCTCAGCCCCGCGGGCGGCAGCTCCCGGCGGCGGGTCTCTCGGGGCAGCCGTCCCCTGCGGACGGCTCCTCTCCCGCGTCGGCCCCGCCGGCCTGCCGCCGCTGCCGGGGCTCCCGGTGCAGCAGTTGCCGGACGACCCGTACGAGCTCCGCCGGCTCGAAGGGCTTCGCGAGGAACGCGTCCGCCGCCGGAGCCCCCTCGCCCTCCCCGCCGGCACTGATGATCGCCACGGGCAGATGCCGGGTCCGCGGATCCTCCCGCAGCCGCTGGGCGGTCTTGATCCCGTCGAGCCGCGGCATGACGACGTCGAGCGTCACGACGTCGGGCCGCACGCGATGCACGACGTCCAGACACTCGGCACCATCGGCCGCGGTCACGACCTCGAACCCCTCGAGTTCGAGATTGACCCTGATCAACTGCCGGATGACCTTGTTGTCGTCGACAACGAGCACCCGCCCGGACACGCCTGACACGTGAACGAGAGTAGGCCGCCCCGAGGGGCTGCGTCCGGGTTTTGCCCACTTCCGACCCGTGCGAGGGAACACCCCCGCGGTGACGCCCCGGAAATACCTGTTCACAGGCACCCCGAGGGAGCTGGTAAGGTTTCACCCGTCGCCGCCGAGCAGCGACAACGCCCCCGTAGCTCAGGGGATAGAGCAACGGCCTCCGGAGCCGTGTGCGCAGGTTCGAATCCTGCCGGGGGCACTTCGCGAGAAGTGCCACACAGACCCCGTGATCAGCGGAAACGCTGAGAGCGGGGTCTTGTTGTATGTGCGGGCGTATGCCGGGGTGGGCGGCCGTATGACAGGGGCCGCGGCCTATTCGCGGCCTGGGCCGTGGGGTGTCGGCGCAGGTCAGGGCCGGGACTCGGGTGACGAACGAGGGGGAAGCAGCGGATGGGTTCGGGGGCTGGGGAGACCGCAGCGGAGCCGGTTCGGCCGGTATGGGTGCTGACCCCGCTGGATAGCGTCGGTCCGCTGCGCTTCGGCATGTCCGCCGACGAGGCCCGGGCGGCTCTTCCGGAAGCCGTCGAGTTGAGCCGTTTCTCCGCCGAGCCCTCCTCCCCGGAGATCTACGGCCTCCAACTCGGCTTCCACCCAGCGGTGCCGGCTGTCTACGCATACTTCGAGGGCGCCGGCCGCCTCTTCTGCGTGACTGCCGACGCCGCCCACGGACCGCGCGTGACTCTGGACGGCCTGGAGCTGACCGGTCGCGTGCCTGCCGCACTCCAGGAGAGGGTCCTGGACCTTCATTCCTCGGGGACCCACAACGTGTCGTACGGTCCCCGGGGCAATCCGGGGATCAACGACGTCGGCATGGTCCTGCGCGTCCAGGACACCGCGGACGGGGTCCTGACCCGGCCCGTTCTCGTGGGCCGCGAGTGGGCGGACCGCTGCACCGATGACTGGGAGGGGTCCATTCCCGAGTGCGAGTGGCTGGGCCGTCAGTGGTGTGTGTACAACGGCTCGGACATGTACCCCCCGCCTGGATACACGACGAACTGGCCCACAGGGTGGACTGCCCCGTTCTAGGCCTCCTGCAGGAGAACGTCCTCGACCGCCAGAGCTGGGCCACCCGCGAGGAACTGCGGATCGCGATCGGGACCTGGATCGAGCAGACCACCGACGCCGCCGACAAGCCGCACTCGGCCGGCTGACCCCCGTCGAGTTGGAGACCGTCATGACCGCACCGGCCCTCCAGGCCTCGTGACCCAACCTGTCATCCGCACCTGCACCAGACCCGCTCCACCGAGTGTGGGTCGACGGCAGACGGGATGGGAGTGAGGGCCGATGTCAGCAAGCGGTGTCGGATAGCGCGAAGAGCCCATTTCACCTATCGGTGATCTCGGCAAAGACCGCCCACGCACGGCATTGCCCGGGTTGCCTGGCGACCCGATCAGGAGTGGGTGCCAAGCGCCAAAGTTGATCGGGACCGGAGAGCTACCGTTATTGACCCGATCGCTACAAGCCCCACTGCCGTAATGCCGGCAATGACTGAGTCGGCGGGATGAAGGAGCCAGGCCCAGGGCTGCGGAGCGCCGCCGGGCGTCCAACCGCCGGCAGCCAGAACGAGTGGGACTGCGGCCAGGACGCCACCTGTGATCTGCGGCCCGAGTGCAGGGTAGAGCAGTAGAGCGAGCCCTGCGTAGCCGGCGACGTTGCGTCCCAGTACGACTGCGAGTTCGAGGTCGAGGGCGAGGTAGCAGGTGGCCGCCGTGAGCGCACCACCTGCCGCAACACTCAGGCCCAGTCCTGCCTCCCAGAACCGTACGTTGCGTGCGGCGACTTCCTCTGTTTGTCCGTTGCCTCTCCCGAGGCCGTACAGCAGGGCCACTGCGGGGAGTAGCGTCATGAGATGGGCGAGAAGGAACTGGCCTGACTGTCCAGTGAGAACTGGAATGGGCAGCTCGATGTTTCCCGCGACTAGACCGATCACCACTGTTCCGATGGTCGAAGCAGCAAGGGCAGGTACGGCGCGCGCCTTACACCACCAGATCATCCTCCGCCTCCGGAGACCTTCAAAGGCGGTGGCGTGTGGCACGAGGCCAGTGCCGCGCGGTTCTGCTGGTACCAAGCCAGTTGCTTGCCAGGAGCCAGCTGCCTCACCTTCTTGGCGAGACTCCCCTCTTGAGTACCGAAGCGGCCGGCTACGGCCTCGTCGGGAACGCCTGCTGTGGCGTAGAGCCAGGCAGCCAGTGGCCCCGCTGCTACTGCCGCAGGGTAGGGATCGCCCTTGAGGGCACATTCGGGAGGCGACGGGAGTAGACCGGACGCGACGCCCTCAGCGATGTCCGCCTTGCTCACGGCGGGTGCGATGCCAAGCTTCAGTTCACCGGGTTCCGGATGAGCCGCCATCGTGAGGGTGCCCGGAAGCTGCACGCCTGCTGTCGTCAGCCTCGCGGCTGCTACGCGCGCCTCACGGCGTACCATCTGGGGGTTTTCAACCTCAGGCCAGAGGCAGACCTTCGGCTGCTCGGTGTCATCGCAGACGAGGGCGTCCGTCGCCCGGGCTCGCAGGGGGTCCGCGCCCAAGTCGCGCGCGAAAAGCCACGTCCCGAGTACACCGCCGGCCACGAGTGTGAACGCTACGGTCAACGGCACTGCCTTGCCACCACGGTAGATCAGCAGCAGGGAAGCGCCGGCGACGGCGGTTGCGAAGATGATCGTTCCGGCCAGGGCTCGGGGGTCAACTGACGTGTCGATGGAGCAGCAGTTGCTCAGCCCGCCCCCCACCAGGTAGCGCAGCCAGATGACGCTCCATGACGCGGGATAGGCGCCGATGAAGAAGCTGCCGATCAGAGCGACCGGCGCAGCAAGCACCCGTGGCAGGACGCGGCCGAGGACATAGCCGACAAGCGTGTGCGCGACGAGCATCGCGGCTACAGCGGCGAGAATGCCGAAGTCGGGAAGGCCGAGGGGTACGTCGGCGGCTGTTGCGGAAGTGAGCAGTGCTACCAGGATGCCCAGTAGACCCATCGCCAGTACTGGTAGCAGCACAGGGAAGGCAATGGCCAGTGGTCCGCGGACCGTGGGCTGGTCGAAGACGTGTCCCTTGGTGAGGCGAGCGCCTTCCCACGCGGCGGCGGCCGCGCAGGCGGCGGCGACAAAGGGAAGAGCGAAGGCGGCACTGCCCGTTACCGACGGCCAATAGTGAGGTGTCACCCACGCGGACAGGTCATCGCCGAGAGCGAGGAAAACGAATCCGGCCACGAGGGGTAGCAGAAGAGTGGCAGGGGATGATCGCACGACGGTGCGCAGCAGCATGTCAGACCTCCCTGCCCACGAGAGCCGAGTATGCGGCCTCGGCACTCTCTCGTGGTGAGCTGACGTCGCCGGCCAGCGAGTGGAACTCCTGGGTCGTTCCCTGGAACACGGTCTGACCTGCGGCCAGAACGATCACATCCTGGTAGAGGTCGGCAAGGTCTTCGGTCTGATGGGTGGAAACGACGACGCTGACCGATCGTCCGAGTTCCGCGATGAGGGAACGGAACACGCTGCGCTGGGTGGGGTCCAGTCCGGCAGTTGGCTCATCCATCAGGATGAGCTCGCTCTGGTGAGTCAAGGCGCCGGCGATCCCCATGCGCCGTAACTGGCCGCCCGAGACCTGATGGCTCTTACGGTCAGCCAGCTTCTCGAGCTGCACTCTCGCTATGGCCTTGGCCGATTCCTCCCACGCGGAGGCCCGGGACAGGCCTTTCAGCCATCCCGAGTAGGCAACCTGTTCACGGACGGTGAGCCCTGGGGTAGGCGTGATCTGCTGCGGAATCCAGGCCACCGCTTTGCGGTATCTGACGCGCTCACGCCTGCTGGACGAAACGATTCCGTTCCAGGTGACCGTGCCGTCGGCCGGCGTTAGATGCGAGGCAGCCAGCGCCATGAGCGTGGACTTGCCCGCCCCATTTGGCCCTAGGAGCACCGTCGAAGAGCTTTCGATTCGAGCAGAGAAGTCCGAGAAGACTTCAGTCTTCCTTCCGTAACGGAAGGTAAGGCCTTGAAAGATCAGAGCCATAGCGCACATTCCGCTGCAATCCGTGGAGAACAGCTTGTCTGGTGAATCGGTGCACCGCCTGCGCCCCGACTCGCAGCTGCGGGCGGGGCCCAGGCAGTATGACGGGTCAGTAGCGGGTGGTCAGAGCGTCGACGTTCAGGTAGCAGCAGTCGGTGAACCCGTCGACCTCGAAGTAGTAGCTGCCGGCGGCGAGGTCGCCCCACGACGTGGTGTTGCAGGAGTTGGTCCTAGCGCCCTTGCTCTCGTCGGGGCCGAAGACGTCCTTCCAGACGATCAACGTGGCACCCCTGAACGTACGCTCATGCACCCAGCATCCAGCGAACGCGACCGACGTGCTGGTGGCATCGGTGTTGTTGTCGCTCCACCGCCGCGACTCGAATCCGGGCAGCACCCCCGACATGCTGGACGACCAGGATCCCTCGGCGAAGGCGGGCGTCGCGCCGGCGAGACCGATGACCGCTGCGCTCACCAGCAGTCCCCGGATTAAGCGTCGGTTCATGACTTCAGTCACTCCGTTCCATTAGGAACGCCATGGACATGACGTGCAGGAACAGGGAAGGCGGACTTGACTCCCCTGGAGAGCGAATCGAACATTTGCTCCCAGGCGCGGACCGTAGCCGCCCAGTAATCATCGGGAAGCGGGCAGGCGATCTTATGGCTGGTTCTGCAGCCGTCAGTGGCGTAATGGAGTTGGACCGACTCCTAGTTGGTAAGTAGTCCGTCATGTCTGCAAGCGCGCCCCGGATCCGAAGAGCCGACCGGAGCGTGCAGTCAGGACGTACCGGGTCCACCTGCCACATTGCGCGGAGTGGGCCCGGGATTCGGCTCGGATGTCAGGGGGAGTGGGTGCATAGCAGCCGCGTACACCGCCATTGCGACCTGGAATCAGCCGACAACCTAGATAACTTCGATGGCCGATTTCGTCAGCAATGATCTCCGGTTCGCCACGGGCACGGTTGGCCGCCGTGCGGCCCGCCGGCCTATCGGCGAGGGCGAGACTGTGCATCCGTGCGAACCCGAGCATGGTGTGGTGGATGCCGTCGCCTTTGAGGGCAGTCGCGAAGGACATGCACGGGCCGGACGTTCTTGTGGGCCTTGCTGTGGTCCTCTTTCCAGGCCGGAAGTCCGGTCCGACCGCGCTGTCGGCGGTGTGGGATGACGACCTGGTGGTCGGTGGAGTACCGGTGGTTCTTCGACCGCTCGGAGATGGCGTGGTCGCAGGTGGGGACCAGGGTGCCGTCCACGATGAGAACAGGGTCCTTCACGAACCGCCCGCGGGGCCGGAGAGCGAGGTTGGGCCCGAGGTGGTCGATGATGCGGTCCGCCGTCGGCTTCGACCACCCGAACAGTGGCGCGAGCTGCCGCATCCTCAACGGCAACCCCGTCGGCGGGTACAGCGAACACCGAGCCTCTTACGTCGCCTGGCACCGAAACAACATCGTCCCGTGAAGCCCTGGCTCGGGGCGCTCTCGCGCCAGACCTCTGCCAGATCCCACCAGAGTCTTCGGCACCAGGATCCAGGCGCGCGGCCCATACGTGGACGGGGTCACGTGATCACATCCGAGACAGCCCTCTGACCTGGCAGAACTCCCGAGACGCACACGCCCTCCGGAGCCGTGTGCGCAGGTTCGAATCCTGCCGGGGGCACTTCGCGAGAAGTGCCGGAAGACCCCGCACGCAGCGCAGGCTGCGGGCGGGGTCTTTTCGTGTGCGTGCGCGCCCGTGGGTCGCCCGGCGCTGGAGGCGCCGGGCGGGTCTCGGGGGGCTACTTGACGTTGACGGCCTTCCAGGCGGCGTTGACCGCGTTGTATTCGGCGGAGGTCGCGCCGTAGAGGTCGGTGGCCGCCGAGAGGGTGGCGGTACGGGCGCCGGCGTAGGTGGTGGAGGAGGTCATGTAGGTGGTGAGGGCCTTGTACCAGATCTGGTAGGCCTTCTCGCGGCCTATGCCGGCGAGGGTGGAGTTGTCGTAGGTCGGGGAGTTGTGGACGACCCCGTTGATCGTCTTGGTGCCGCTGCCTTCGGCCAGGAGGTAGAAGAAGTGGTTGGCCGGGCCCGAGGAGTAGTGGACGTCGAGGCGGCCGAGGCTGCTGGACCAGTAGTCGGCGGAGTTGCCGTCCTTGCTGGGCTTGTCCATGTAGCGGAGCGGGGTGCCGTTGCCGCGGATGTCGATCTTCTCGCCGATGAGGTAGTCGCCCGCGTCGCTCGCGTTGTTCGCGTAGAACTCGACCGAGGTGCCGAGGATGTCGGAGGTGGCCTCGTTGAGGCCGCCGGACTCCTTGCTGTAGCGGAGGTTCGCCGTGGAGGCGGTGAGGCCGTGGGTCATCTCGTGGCCGGCGACGTCGAGGGAGGTCAGCGGCTTGGCGTTGCCGGCACCGTCGCCGTACGTCATGCAGAAGCAGGAGTCGGACCAGAAGGCGTTGACGTACGCGTTGCCGTAGTGGACGCGGGAGTAGGCGGCGACGCCGTCGCCGCGGATGCCGTTGCGGCCCAGCTCGTTCTTGTAGAAGTCCCAGGTGACGGCCGCGCCGTAGTGGGCGTCGGCGGCGGCGGTCTCGCGGTTGCTCGCGAGGCCGTTGCCCCAGGTGTCGGTGGAGTTGGTGAAGAGGGTGCCGGTGCCGCTGGTGGCGCCCTTGAGGTCGTACGTCTTGTGGCCGCCGCGGGCGGCGTCCGTGAGGGTGAAGCCGGGGGCCGTGCCGAGGGTGACCTGACCGCTGTACTGGGTGTTGCCGACGCCCGTCTCGATCGCCTCGTAGGAGTGGAGCTCCTTGCCGGTGGCGGCGTCCGTGACGACATGGCGCTCGCTCGGCGTGCCGTCGTGCTGGAGGCCCTTCTCCACGGTCTCCCAGGCGAGGACCGGCTTGCCGTCGGCCGCCCAGATCACCTTGCGGGCGCCCTCGCGGGCCCTCTCCGCCGTGGCCGTGGTCGCGACCGCGATGCGGGCCTTCGTCGCCTTGGTGGTGGTGCGGGTGCCGTTCTTCTTCTGGTGGACGACGAGGTCGCCGCCGAGGACCGGGAGGCCGTCGTAGGTCCGCTCGTAGCGGGTGTGGACGGTGCCGTCCGCGTCCTTGAGGACGTCACGGGCGACCAGTTCCTCCCGGACGGAGAGGCCGATGGCCTTGGCCGTCTCGGTGGCCGAGGCCTGGGCCTGCCGGATCGCGGCCGCGCGCTGCGGGGCGCTGAGGACGACGGCGGTGGCCGCCGCCTCGGTGCCGGTCTCGTTGACGACCGTGGCACCGGCGGTGCCGGTCTGGACTCCGACGACGACCATGGCGGCCGTGGCGACGAGGGCGGCGGTGCGGACGACGGTCCGGCGGTGCGAGGACTGCTGGCGGATCACGCGGGCTCCTTCGCTGAAACGCGTGGGGGTCATGTGGGGGGTGACGCGGAGGGGAGCGTGCCAGCCGAATCGGGTTTTTGACAGGTATGCAACAAGGATTTGACCATCTGTTGTCCGAAGGGTGACGAGACGTGTCCGCTATGCGGCATGCGGAACGGGCCCCCTCGGAGGGAGGGGGCCCGTTCGGTGAGGCGTCGTCCGGTGAGGCGGTGTCCGGTGAGGCGGTGTCCGGTGAGGCGGCGTCAGGCGGTCTTCTTCTTCGGCGGCGCCGCCTTCTTGGCCGTCGTCTTCTTGGCCGTCGCCTTCTTGGCTGTCGACTTCTCGGCCGTCGTCTTCTTGGCCGTCGTCTTCTTGGCCGCTGCCGTCCCGGCCGTCGTCTTCTTCGCCGCCGTCCTCTTCGCCGCCGTCTTCCCGGCCGTCGCCTTCTTCGCCGGGCGGCTCTTGATGTCCGTGACCTCCGCCGGCTCGCCCCGGGCCTCCTTCGCCTCGCGGACGCTCTTCTCCAGCGCCGCCATCAGGTCGATCACCTGACCGCCGCCGCCCTCCTCGCCCGGCTCCGGGGGCGCCACGCCCTCGCCGCCGGCCGCCTTCGCGGCGATCATCTCCTCGACCGCCTCGCGGTAGTCGTCGTGGAGGGTGTCGATGTCGACCTCGCCGAGCGTGGCCATCAAGGCGTCCGCCAGGTCGAGTTCGGCCTCACGGACCGTCACCGGCGTCTCGGGGGCGACGCCTTCGGGGGCGCGGATCTCGTCGGGCCAGAGCAGGCCGTGCATGGCGATCACGTCGTCCACCACCCGGAGCATGCCCAGGCGTTCGCGGCCCCGGAGGGCGTACTTCGCCACCGCCACCTTCTCGCTGCGCTTCAGCGCCTCGCGCAGGAGGGTGTACGGCTTGGCGGCCGGCACGCCGTTGGCGGAGAGGTAGTACGCGGCGTCCATCTGGAGCGGGTCGATCTCGCCCGCCGGGACGAAGGCGACGATCTCGATCGTCTTGGCCGTGGGCAGCGGCAGCGCGGCCAGGTCCTCGTCGGTGATCGGGATCATGGTCCCGTCGGCGTCCTCGTACGCCTTCCCGATCTCGGACTGCGCGACCTCCTCGCCGTCCAGCTCGCAGACCTTCCGGTAGCGGATCCGGCCGCCGTCCTCGGCGTGGATCTGACGGAAGGAGACGGAACGGCTCTCGGTGGCGTTCACGAGCTTGATCGGGATGCTGACCAGACCGAAGGATATGGCGCCGTTCCAGATCGATCGCACGGTTCATTCCCTTCGTACCGGTATGGCGGGAAACATGGGAGTCTCATCGTATGACGCCCATCACAGAGGTGGCGGGGCGGCGCATCACGCTCAGTAATCTCGGCAAGGTCATCCATCCGGCCACCGGCACCACCAAGGGTGAGCTGCTGCACTACTACGCCCTCGTCGAGGCGGCGATACTGCCGCACCTGCGCGACCGGCCCGTCTCCTTCCTGCGCTATCCGGACGGACCCGGGGGCCAGCTCTTCTTCACCAAGAACCCGCCGCCCGGTACGCCCGCCTGGGTGGCCACCACCCCGGTGCCGCGCACCGAGGACCCGCGGGCCCGGCAGGTGATGATCCAGGACCTGCCGTCGCTGGTGTGGGCGTCCAACCTGGTCCCGGAGTTCCACACCCCGCAGTGGACGGCCTCCTCCCCCGCCGTCGCCGACCGGCTCGTGCTCGACCTCGACCCGGGGGCGCCCGCGACGGTCGTCGACTGCTGCCGGGTCGCGCTCCACCTGCGGGAGCGGCTCGCCGCGGACGGACTGGAGGCCTTCGCCAAGACCTCCGGGGCGAAGGGGCTCCATCTGCTCGTCCCGGTGGTGCCGACGCCGTCCGAGTCGGTCTCCGCCTACGCGAAGCGGCTCGCCGTCGAGGCGGAGGCGGAGCTTCCACGGCTCGTGACGCACCGGATGGCGAAGGCGCTGCGCGGCGGGAAGGTCTTCGTCGACCACAGCCAGAACGCCGCCGCCAAGACCACCGCCACCCCCTACACCCTCCGCGCCCGCGCGCGGCCCACCGTCTCCGCGCCGGTCACCTGGGAGGAGGTCGAGGCCTGCGCCGCCCCCGACGACCTCGTCTTTGTGATGGGCGACATCGCGCCACGTCTGGAGCGGTACGGGGAGCTGCTCGGCCCGCTCTTCGACCCCGGCCGGGCCGGCGGCGTGCCGTGAGCGACGCGGGCGGGAAGGGGGCCGCGGGGCGCGGGGGCGGGGCGGCGGCCGGTGGCGGGGTCGTGCTCCCGCCGCCCGTGGACGTCATGCGGCCGCGGTCCGCCGACGCGATTCCCCCGCAGGCGCCGGCGCCCCGGGAGCTCCAGTACTCCCTCAAGCTCGACGGGTTCCGTGCGCTCGCGTTCGTCCTGGAGGGCGGGCGGGTGGTGCTCCAGTCGCGGTCCCGGCGCGACCTCTCCGCCGACTTCCCGGAGATCGCGGCGGCGCTGGCCGGGCGGCTGCCGCCCGGGATCGTGCTGGACGGCGAGCTCTGCGCGTACCGCGAGGGGCGGATCAGCTTCACCGACCTGCTGCGCTCGCACGCCGACCGGGTGCGGGGCGGGGTCCCGGTCTCGTACGTCGCCTTCGACCTGCTCGCCGTGCCCGGCCGGGACGTCCGGGCGCTGCCGCTGCGCGACCGCTGGGAACTGCTCGGTACGGCGCTGAGCGAGGCGGGCCCGCCGCTCCAGCGGGTGCTGGCCACCGAGGACGAGGAGACCGCGCGCGGCTGGTTCCGGGACCTGCGGCAGGCGGGCGTGGAGGGGATCGTCGCCAAGCGCCTGGACTCGGCGTACCGCCCCGGCTCCACCTGGTCCTGGCGGAAGGTCCGGCACGCGGAGACCGTGGACGCGGAGCTGATCGGGCTCGTCGGGCCGGCCGACCGGCCCCGGGCGCTGCTCGTGCGGCTCGCGGACGGGCGCACCCTGACGACCACGCCCCGGCTCACCCCGGCGCAGGCCCGGGAGGTCGCCGCCGCGGTGGCCGCGCGGGGTGGCGGCGTGACCGCGGCGACCGATCCCGCACACGGGCCGGTGCTGCGGCTCGCGCGGCCCGGGACGGTGGAGCTGCGGCAGGTCGCGGGGCGGCACGGGGCGCCCGCGTTCGTACGGTTCCGGGGGGAGGGGGTATGAGGGGCGCGCCGGGAGGACCTCCTGCGACACCGCCCCGCCCCACGCGCGTACCTCCCGCCGCCCCGACCCCGCATGCGTACCGTCCGCAACGGCCGGACCACGGCCCGTACATGGCGCAAACCGAGCGCAACGTCAGCCCTCGGCACGGTGCGTGACGCCTGTTCGGCGTCGATGTCCGTCCGTTGGTGCACACTTGCTGCCTGGTAAGCGCTCACGGGGAAGGCGGCCTGGCCATGCTGACGGGGATCGAGGAGGTCGACTGGGCGTCGTTGGGACACGCCTACGGCCCGGCGGACGACGTGCCGGAGCTGTTGCGCGGTCTCGCCTCGCCCGACCCCGCGGAGCGCGAGGCGGCCCTCGACGGCATGTACGGCGCGGTCCACCACCAGGGCGACGTCTACGACTCCACCCTCGCCTGCATCCCCTTCCTCCTGGAACTCGTCGCCGACCCCGCCGTGCAGGACCGCGGCGCCATCGTCGAACTGCTCACCAGCATCGGCGGGATCGAGCTGGACGACGAGGACGACGACCTGGACGAACCGGCCGGACCGGGACCGGACGACGCCGAGTTCGTCCCCGCGGCGAACTTCGCGATGGCGGCCGCCGCGGTCGCCGCCGGCGCCGACGTCTTCCTCGGACTGCTCGACGGCCCCGACCCCGAGGCGCGGCTGGCCGCGCCGGTGGCGCTGGCGTCGCTGCACCCGGACCCGGCGCTCGTCCTGACCCTGCTGCGGGAGCGGCTCACGGTGGAGCCGGACACGGAGGTGCGGCTCGCGCTGGTCGCGGCGGTGGGGCGGATCGCGCTGCGGCACGCCTCGCTGCGCGCGGAGACCGTCGACTGGCTGGCGTGGCTGGCGCGGGCGGCGCAGGACCCGGGGCTGCGGCTCGCGGCCCTCGCGCAGCTCGCCCGCTGCGCGCCGGGTCGGATCCCGCAGGACATCGTGCGGTGGGTGACCGAGCTCCTGGAGGAGATCCGGACGGCGCCGCGCCCGGAGCCGGAGGACGGGGGCTGCGACGCGGGGCCCGCGCGGATGCCGGTGACGCTGGTCGGGCAGGTGCGCGAGCTGCTGGAGGACCACGTGGCGGGCCGGCGGACGCCGTGGACGGAGGAGCTGCTGCGCACCCTGCACGGGGCGCTCGACGACCGGGTGGACGACCGGATCGCGCTGATCCTGGCGCAGCTGCGCAGTCCCGACCCGGGGCAGCGGTCGGACGCGATCTGGCTGTGCGGGGGGCTGATACGGCTCTGGCGGGGGCGGTACGAGGAGGTCGTGGCGCTCGTCGGCGCGCAGCTCGCCGATCCGGACGCGCGGCTCCGGGACGCCGCCACCTCCTTCCTGGAGCGCCTCTTCGAGCTGGGCGCCCCGGCCGCCGACGGGCTCGCGGCGGTCCTCGCGGCACGGGCCGCGGGTGCGCCGGCGGCGGCCGGCGGGCTCGGGCAGCTGACGGGGCGGACCGGGCGGGACGGCGCGCTGCTCGCCCTCGCGCGGTCCGGCGACAGCCGGGCGGTTCCGCTGCTCGCGCGGGCGCTCGAAGGCTCCGGCGAGGTGCGGCGCGAGCTGCTGTACGCGGTGGACGGGCTCGGCCCTGCCGCGGCGGGCCTCGCGCCGCTGCTGCGGCGGCGGCTCGCGGCGGTGGAGCTGGACGAGGACCTGTACGACCGGGCGGGCCCGCTGCTGTACGCGCTGGCGGCGGTGCGCGGCGGCCAGGCGCTGCCCGAGGTGCTGCGGGTGCTGCGCGGGGCGCCGGAGTACCGGCGGGAGTGCGTGCGGGAGGCGGTGGCGCGGACCCTCGGCGCGTTCGGGCCCGTGGCCCGTGAGGCGGTGCCGGAGCTGCGGGAGCTGCTCGGCTCCGGCGCGGCGGCGGTCTCGACGGCGGCGGCGCGCGCCCTGTGGGCGGTCGAGGGCGACGCGGACGCGGTGGTGCCGGTCCTGGTGCGGTGGCTGCGGCCCGGCTCCTCGGGGGCGGACCGGTGCGCGGCGGCGCAGGCGCTGGGCGCGATCGGCCCGGCGGCGGCCGGGGCGGCGCGGGCGCTGCGGCCGGGGCTGACCTCCCGTGACCTGTGGGAACGGGTGCGGTGCGCGGCGGCGCTGTGGCGGGTGTCCGGGGAGACGGAGCGGACGCTTCCGGTGCTGCTCGCGGCCTGGGAGGAGAACCGGCACGCGCGCGTGGAGATCGTCGAGTGCCTCGCCGAGATGGGCCCGGCCGCGTCGGCGGCGCAGCTGCCGATCCTCACCGAGCTGACCCGCCGCCGCCGGCACAACGCCCGCGAGGGTGCCTCGGGCAGCCATGACGTCCACCAGGACGAGAAGCTGCTGACCCTCTGCCGGGCGGCCCTGGCACGGATGGAGCTGCGGGGCCTCCGGGGGAACTGACGCCCGGTCTCCCTCCCCGGCCGCGCCGCGCCCCCTCCCCGCCCCCTCCGTCCTCCCTTCCCGCTCCCTTCCCGCGCTCCTCCCGCCCTTCCTTCTCCGCTCTCCCTCTCCGCTCTCCCCCTCCGCCCGAACGGCAATGCCGACAATCGAACGATAAGAGATATCAGGGACACCCCTTATCGTTCTGTGCAATAACGGCCGTCATTCGAGGAGCAGCGTGAGACCCCGTACCGTCCGGCTCGCCGCCGTCCTCGTTCTGGGCGCCCTCCCGGTGCTCGCCGGGTGCGGCGGGCAGGGCGGGCTCGTGAGCGACGGGCCGGCGGAGGCGGCGGTGGGGCCCGTACGGCTCTGGCCGGAGCTGCCGCCCGCCTCGGACCCGCCGGTCGACTACGGCGAGACCGACACCGAGCGGGTCCCGGGGATCACCGTGCGGGGCGCCGACGTGCGCACCGTGGATCCGGTCGCGGTGGTGCGGGCCGAGGTGGCGGCGCACCCCGACACGTACACCGGGGCGGACGGGCTGTACGCGGAGACCTCGCGGGCGGTGCTCGCCTGCGACACCGCGCCGGCGAAGTGCCCGGTGCTCTCGCCGTACTACCGGGACCTCACGGGGAACGGCCGGGACGAGCTGATCGTCGGGATCCGGATGCCGGAACAGCAGGTCGCCGTGCGGGTGTACCTCGCCGAGGACGGCGGGCTCACCCGGATCATGTCCACCGTCGACCAGGTCGTCAGCGTGGAGCTGGCCGGGCACGACCTGATCGTGCGGGCCGCGTCCGCGGGGATTCCCGGGTACGAGTACCGCACCGCCTGGTCGTGGGACGAGCGGCAGCACAGCATGCTGCCGGCCCGGGACGAGATCGTGCCCGTACGAGGGGGCGCCACCCGCTCGCCCCGCACCACCACCCGCTCGCCCCGCACCGCCCCTGGCTCGCCCCGCGCCGTCTCGCCGGGCTCCCCCCGTACGACCCCCGCCTCCCCCCGTACGGCCCCTCCGGAGCCGACCTCGTGACGCCGCGACGTGCGCGCCGGCCCCGCGCGCCCGCCTGGACCGCGACGCTCACCTGGAAGGCCGCGCTCTTCATCGCCGTGATGTGCTGCGCGCTCGCCGCCCTGCTCGGCACGCTGGTGCACGTCTCCGTGACCGGGCAGACCGTGCGGGACGCGCGGGAGAAGGCGCTGTCGCGGCTGGTGGAGGTCACCCGGTCGTACGAGGCGGGCGAGCCGCTGCCGCCGTTCGCCGGGCTCGACCCGGCGGGACTGCCGGAGCCGTTGCGGCGGCTGACCGCGCGGGGCGAGCGCGGCACGATGATCACCGACCACGAGGGCCGGCCGACGATGTGGGCGGCGGGCCCGGCGGACGGGCACGCCCTCGCCGTCCGCGTCGACCACAGCGTGGGCGCGGGGACGATCGACGCGCTCGACCGGTCGATCGTCGGCTCCTCCGTGCTGGCCATCGCGGCGACCCTGGCCGTCGGCGTCGCCGCGGTCACCCGGGTCACCCGGCGGCTCCACGCCACCGCGCAGGTGGCCCGCCGGATCACCGCCGGCGACCTGGACGCGCGCGTGGACGACCCGCGGACGAAGGACCCCCGGCGCCCGCAGGACGAGGTGGCGACGGTCTCCGGTGCCCTCGACACGATGGCCTCCTCGCTGCAGGGCAAGCTCCAGAGCGAGCAGCGGTTCACCGCGGACGTGGCCCATGAGCTGCGCACTCCGCTGACGGGGCTGTCGGCCGCCGCCGAGCTGCTGCCGGAGGGGCGGCCCGCGGAGCTCGTACGCGACCGGGTGCGGGCGATGCGCGGGCTGACCGAGGACCTCCTGGAGATCTCCCGGCTCGACGCGCGCAACGAGACGGTCGACCTGGCCGTGCACGGACTCGGGCCGCTGGTCGAGCGGGTGGTGCGCGCCTCGGGCACGGAGACCGAGGTGCGGATCGTGCGGGACGCGGCGGTGGAGACCGACCGGCGGCGCCTCGAACGGGTCCTGGGCAATCTGGTCGCCAACGCCCACCGGCACGGCCGGCCGCCGGTGGTGGTCACCGTGGACGGGGCGACGGTGACGGTGCGGGACCACGGGCCGGGCTATCCGGAGTACCTCCTCGACTCCGGCCCGCAGCGCTTCCGCACCGAGAGCGGCGGCAAGGGGCACGGTCTGGGCCTGACGATCGCGGTCGGGCAGGCCGAGGTGATCGGCGCGGAGCTGGAGTTCGGCAGCGCGCCGGAGGACGGTGGGGCGGAGGCGCGGATCCGGCTGCCGGAGTACGTGCGGTTCACCGAGGACGGCCCCGAGCGGTGAACGGCCGTCACGGCACACCGTCACACAAAAGGGACATACGGCATACGGCTTGCTACGTTGCCGAGCATGACCGCACCTCGGATCCCGGACGCCTCCCCGGCCGCGTCGCCGCCCGGTGTCCGGGGCCCGAAGCGGCGCGGCGTGGAGCTGGTCCTGCTCCTGGGCGCCGTCCTGATCTCCGTCTGCGGCTACGCCGAGGTGGGCCTCGCCCACGACGGGGCCGTGCCGCCGGACGCCGCACGGTACGGCGCGGGGCTCGGCCTCCTCGCGCTCCTCGCGCACCTCGCCGTACGGTTCCGGGCGCCGTACGCGGACCCCCTCCTGCTGCCGATCGCCGTGCTGCTCAACGGGCTCGGCCTGGTGCTGATCTACCGGCTCGACCTGGAGACGCCCCGCGACCAGGCGGCGACCACGCAGCTGGTGTGGTCGACGCTCGGGGTCGCGCTCTTCATCGTGGTCGTGCTGCTGCTGCGCGACCACCGCGCGCTCCAGGGGTACGCGTACGTCTGCGTGGCCACGGCGCTGGCGCTGATGATCCTGCCGATCTTCTTCCCGGCGGTGAACGGGGCCAGGATCTGGATCCGGATCGGCGGGCTCTCCTTCCAGCCGGGCGAGTTCGCGAAGATCCTCCTCGCGGTCTTCTTCGCCGCGTACCTCTCCGCCAACCTCAGCGCGCTCGCCTACGCCGGGCGCCGGATCTGGAGGTTCCAGTTCCCGACCTGGCGGGTGCTCGGGCCGATCGTGGCGATCTGGCTGCTGAGCGTCGGCGTCCTCGTCCTGGAGCGGGACCTCGGCACCTCGCTGCTCTTCTTCGGCCTCTTCGTGATCATGCTGTACGTGGCGACCGGCCGCACCGGCTGGATCGCCATCGGGCTGCTGCTCGCCGCCGCCGGGGCCTTCCTCATCGGCTCCGTCGAGCCGCATGTGCACAGCCGGGTGCAGGACTGGCTGGATCCGTACGCCTCCATCCGGGCCGGCGACGGGCCCGGGCAGCTCGCCCAGTCGCTCTTCGCCTTCGCCGCCGGCGGGATGCTCGGCACCGGGCTCGGCCTCGGGCACTCGGTGCTCATCGGCTTCGCCACCAAGTCGGACTTCATCCTGGCGACGGCCGGCGAGGAGCTCGGCTTCGTCGGACTCACCGCGCTCTTCCTGCTGTACGCGCTCTTCGTGGCGCGCGGCTACCGCGCCGGGCTCTCGCTGCGGGACCCCTTCGGGCGGCTGCTCGCGGTCGGGCTCGCGTCGATCGTGGCGCTCCAGGTCTTCGTGATCGCGGGCGGGGTGATGGGGCTGATCCCGCTGACGGGCATGGCGATGCCGTTCCTCGCGCAGGGCGGCTCGTCGGTGGTGACCAACTGGGTGATCGTCGCGCTCCTCGTGCGCCTCAGCGACTCGGCGCGGGCGCCGCGGCCGGAGAGCGCGGACACCGGCGAACCGGCGCGGGTGGAGGCGGGCCGCGGGCCGGTGCGGGAGGCGGGCCGGTGATCCGGTACATCCGGCGGGCCGCCGTGCTCTGCCTCCTGCTGCTCGTCGCGCTGCTGGTCAACGCGGTCCGGGTGATGCTCGTCGAGGCCGGGGAGCTGGATGCGAATCCGGCCAACCGGCGGACCGCGATCGCCCGCTGGGCCGAGCCGCGCGGCGAGATCGTCGTCGACGGGAAGCCGGTGACCGGCTCCCGGGACAGCGGGCAGCAGCTGCGCTGGGAACGGACCTACCGCCGGGGCCCCTTGTACGCGCCGGTGACCGGCTACGCCTCCCAGACGTACGGCACCACGATGCTCGAACACGCCGAGGACGCGCTGCTCGCCGGCACCGACCCGATGCTGGCCCCGCTGCCGCTGTGGAACGAGTTCACCCGGGGCCGCTCCCCCGGCGGCGACGTGGTGACCACGATCCGGGCGTCGATGCAGGAGGCGGCCTACCGGGGGCTCGACGGGAAGCGCGGCGCGGTCGTCGCGCTCGAACCGTCGAGCGGCCGGATCCTGGCGCTCGTCTCCTCCCCCTCGTACGAGCCCGGGGTCCTCTCCGGCACCGGGGCGGACGTCAAGGACGCCTGGGCCCGGCTGACCACCTCGCCCAACCAGCCGATGCTCAACCGGGCGCTGCGGCAGACCTATCCGCCCGGCTCCACCTTCAAGATCGTGACCGCCGCGGCGGCGCTGGACGCCGGGGTCGTCCGGGACGTGGACGCGCCGACGGACACCCCCGACCCGTTCGTGCTGCCCGGCACCCGGCAGGTGCTGCCGAACGAGGCCCGGGGATGCGAGGACGCCTCGCTCGCGTACGCCCTCCAGTGGTCCTGCAACACGGTGATGGCCGGGCTCGGCGTGGACGTCGGCCTGGAGGGCATGGTCGACACGGCGGAACGGTTCGGCTTCGACGACACCACGCTGCGGGTGCCGTCGTGGGTGGCGAAGTCCAACTTCGACCGGGAGATGAGCCCGGACCAGCTGGCGCTGTCGTCGATCGGGCAGTTCGACACGACGGCGACGCCGCTCCAGATGGCGATGGTGGCGGCGGCCGTCGCCAACACCGGGGAGATCGCCCGGCCGTACCTCGTCGACCGGACGACCACCTCCGGCGGCACGACCGTGGACCGCACCCCGCGCCGCCCCTACCGGCAGGCGATGAACCCTTCGACCGCGCTCCAGCTCCAGCGGCTGATGGTGAAGGCGGTGGAGGAGGGCACGGGCACGAACGCGGCGATCCCCGGGGCGCGGGTCGGCGGCAAGACCGGCACGGCGCAGCACGGCTTCGGCAACACGGGGACCCCGTACGCCTGGTTCATCGCCTGGGCCCAGGCCGAGGACTCGGGCCGGCCCGCGGTCGCGGTGGCGGTCGTCGTCGAGGACGCGGAGGCCGCCCGCACCGACATCAGCGGCGGCGGCAGCGCGGCCCCGATCGCCCGCGACGTCATGCGCGAAGCCCTCCGCCTGGAGGCGGAAGCACGCGGCACGCCCGGACCCCCCGGTACGCGCACCCCCGAGGCGACACGCCCGCCCACGCCGCGAGGAGCTCCGGGCACCGGCACCCGAACCCGGGGGACGGGCTGAACCGGGAGGCCGCGCCTCCCTCCGGGCGCCGCCCGGCCGGCGGCGGCGGTCACTCCTGCGCGCCCTCCGCGATCGCCTCCGCGACCTCGGCGACCCGGGCGCGCTCCTCCGTGGCGAAGCGTTCGGCGTCGAGGCGGTCGGCGATCTCCTCGTCCTGGGTCATGAGGAGGTCGAGGTTGGAGTCGCCCAGGTCGAAGACGCCCATGTCGAGGTAGGCCTTCTGGAGGCGTTCGCCCCAGAGGCCGATGTCCTTGACGCAGGGGACGATCCGGCTGAAGAGGAGCTTCCGGAAGAGGTGCAGGAAGTCGCTCTGCTCGCTGAACTCCTCCGCCTCCTTGCGCGGGATCCCGAAGTTCTCCAGGACCTCGACGCCGCGCAGCCGGTCGCGCATGAGGTGGCAGCCCTCGATGACGAACTCCTCGCGCTCGCGCAGCTCCGCGTCGGTGAGCTGCTTGTAGTGGTCGCGCAGGGCCATCCGTCCGAAGGCGACGTGCCGGGCCTCGTCCTGCATGACGTACGCCAGGATCTGCTTGGGCAGCGGCTTGTCGGTGGTGTCGCGGATCATGCCGAAGGCGGCGAGGGCCAGTCCCTCGATGAGCACCTGCATCCCGAGGTAGGGCATGTCCCAGCGGGAGTCGCGGAGGGTGTCGTCGAGGAGCGTCTGAAGGTCGTCGTTGATCGGATACAGCATTCCGACCTTGTCGTGGAGGAAGCGCCCGTAGATCTCGGCGTGCCGGGCCTCGTCCATCGTCTGGGTCGCGGAGTAGAACTTCGCGTCGAGGTCGGGCGCGGACTCGACGATCCGCGCGGCGCAGACCATGGCGCCCTGCTCGCCGTGGAGGAACTGGCTGAAGTTCCACGCCGCGTAGTGGCGGCGCAGGTCGCCCTTGTCCTTCTCGGTGAGCTTCGCCCAGTGCCGGGTGCCGTACAGGGCGAGCGCCTCGTCGGGCGTGCCGAGCGGGTCGTACGGGTCGACCTCCAGCTCCCAGTCGATGCGGCGGGCGCCGTCCCACTGCTTGTCCTTGCCCTTCCGGTAGAGGGCGAGGAGCCGCTCACGGCCGGCGTCGGCCATGTCGTACTCCCAGGAGAAGCGGGCCTCGCCGGTCGCCGGGATCTGCCGGCCGGGTCCTGACGGGGGGTTCACGTAGAGCTCGTGCGTCGACATCGACCACTCCTTCGACCACCGGCGTCCTGCCGCCTCCAGCAGGCTCACACGTTGCTGTACGAAGCGTCAACAAGTCGCGCGCAAGGGATTGACGGGCTTGCTGACGGGCAGTCTGATAGCAAGTGACCGACGGTAACCCCGAGTTCGAGGCCAGCGAGGTGCCCCCGCCATGAGCCCCTACACCGAGCCCGACTTCACCCGACTGCGGGACGCGCTCGGGCCGCTGCGCGACCGTGAGCGGCTCGCCGAAAGGCTCCTGGAGGCCTCCCGCAAGCACTCGTACGACCCCGACACCGAGCTCGACTGGGAGGCCTCCTTCGAGGCGGGGAAGTGGTACTGGCCGCCGGAGCTGGTCTCCCTCTACGGCACCCCGCTGTGGCGCCGGATGTCCGAGGAGCAGCGGATCGACCTCTCCCGCCACGAGGCGGCGTCGCTCGCCTCGCTCGGCATCTGGTTCGAGGTCATCCTGATGCAGCTGCTCGTCCGGCACGTCTACGACAAGCCGCTGACCAGCAGTCATGTGGGATACGCGCTCACCGAGATCGCGGACGAGTGCCGGCACTCGATGATGTTCGCCCGGCTGATCCGGAGGGGCGGGACCGGCGAGTACCCGGTGCCGCGGGTCTACCACAACCTCGGCCGCGTCCTGAAGACCGTCTCCACCACCCCCGGCTCCTTCGCCGCGACCCTCCTCGGCGAGGAGATCCTGGACTGGATGCAGCGGCTGACCTTCCCGGACGAGCGGGTCCAGCCGCTGGTGCGCGGAGTGACCCGGATCCACGTGGTGGAGGAGGCCCGGCACGTCCGGTACGCCCGCGAGGAGCTGCGCCGCCAGATGGTGACGGCGCCGCGCTGGGAGCGGGAGTTCACCCGGCTGAGCTGCGGCGAGGCCGCCCGCGTCTTCTCCACCTGCTTCGTCAACCCCGCCGTGTACGACGCCGTGGGCCTGGACCGCCGGCAGGCGGTCGCCGAGGTCCGCGCGAGCGGCCACCGCCGCGAGGTCATGCAGTCCGGCGCCAAGCGCCTGACGGACTTCCTCGACGACATCGGCGTCCTCCGCGGCCCCGGCCGCCGCCTCTGGCGCTCCTCCGGCCTCCTGGCCTGAACCCCCGCCCGGGCCGACGGTCCGGTACGTCGGCGTGGGGCCAGGACGCCGGATCCGGTGAGGGGTGGGGTGGGGCGGATGGGGATCCGGAGGGGGAGGCGGCGGGGTTACGCTGCCGCCATGACGAGCGCCTCTCCCGCGTACCGCCGGCTCAGTGTCGAGGAGCGGCGCGGCCAGCTTCTGGAGGCCGCGCTGGGGCTCTTCGCGCACCGGGCGCCCGAGGACGTGTCGCTCGACGACGTCGCCGAGGCGGCCGGGGTCTCGCGGCCCCTGGTCTACCGCTACTTCCCCGGCGGCAAGCAGCAGCTGTACGAGGCCGCGCTGCGCTCCTCCGCCGACGCCCTGAACCGCTGTTTCGCCGAGCCCGAGGACGGACCGCCCACCGAGCGGCTCGGCCGGGTCCTCGACCGCTACCTCGCCTTCGTGGACGGCCACGACGCCGGCTTCAGCGCGCTGCTGCGCGGCGGCAGCGTCGTCGAGACCTCCAACACCACCTCGATCGTGGACGAGGTGCGGCGGGCCGCCGCCGGGCAGATCTTCCTGCACCTGGGCGCCGAGCGGCCGGGCCCGCGGCTCGCGATGCTGGTCCGCACCTGGATCGCCGCGGTCGAGGCGGCCTCGCTCATCTGGCTCGACGACGGCAAGCGGCCGTCCGCCGCCGAGCTGCGCGACTGGCTGGTCGACCACCTGGTCGCCGTCCTGGCGGCGGGCTCCGCGCACGACCCGGAGACCGCCGGGGTCGTGCGGCGGCTGCTCGCCCAGGAGCGGGCCGACGGGCCCGTCGCCGACCTGGCCCGGCGGCTCGTGCCGCTCGCCGGCGAGGCCGCGCATCTGCTGTGACCTCCCGCGACGGGCGCGGCCGGGGGAGACTGGTGGGGTGAGAAGCGAGAACACCCCCTTCCGCGGCGGCCCCCTCGACGGGCGGGTGCTGCCCATCCTGCTCGGCGCGACCGGGCACCCGCCGAAGTGGTACGAGGTGCCGGTCCCGGCCCACGACGGCCGGCCGCCCATGCTCTACACGTACCGCCGCGAGCCCGCCGGCCACACCCGGCGGCTCGGGCTCCAGCGCGGCTGGGTCTACGAGTACGCCCCCGAGGGCCGCGAGCGGCGCGAGCTGAAGTGGCCGTGGTCGAAGCCGAACGGGTGATGCCGGACGCCGCGCCCCGAATCGTACGGTAATCGGATGAATTGAGGCGCCATGATGCCTCCGGAGCCCGCTCTGGAGGTGGTGGTGACGTGTCGCGAAGGCTGCTGCGCACGGTCTGTACGGGAGCCCTGGCCGCCCTGACGGCCCTGACCGGCCCGGCGGTGGCCGCACCGGCGCCGCCCCTGCCCGAACCCCCGGCCCCCCTCGCGCCCCTCGCCCTCGCGGACCCCGGTGCGGAACCCGTCGGGCCGGTCGACCCGGACAGCGTGGCGGATGCCGAGGCCGGGGCGGCGGAAGCCGAAGCAGCCGGGGCCGGGGGGACGGCGGTCGACGACGCCGCGGCCCTGCCGCCCGCCGGCGGGGGCTCCGTGGCCACGCTGCTCACCCGGCTCCGCACCCTCTACCGGGAGGCGGAGGAGGCCACGGAAGGGTTCAACGCCGCCGAGGAGGCGCTGAAGGTCCAGCAGGCCGACACCCGCCGGCTCGCCGCGGACCTGGACTCCGCCCGCGCGGCCCTCGCGCGCGGGCGGGCCGAGGCGGGGCGGCTCGCCCGGGAGCAGTACCAGGGGCGGACCTCGTACGCCTCCCCGCTGCGGCTGCTCTTCGCCCCCGACCCCCAGTCGGCGCTCGACGCCCGGCACCTCCTCGACCGGACCGCCCGCGACCGGGCCTCCGCCCTCCCCCGGCTGCGCGCCGCCGAGCGCCGGGCGGCCGACCTGGCCGGCGCCTCGCGGACCGCGCTCGACCGGCAGCGGACCCTCGCCGCGCGCCAGCGGACCCGCCGGGACGAGGTGCGGAAGAAGCTCGCGGAGGTCGAGGCGCTGCTCGCCGCGCTCACCCCCGAACAGCTCGCGCGCCTCACCGAGCTGGAGCGCGAGCAGACGGCCGGCGCCCAGCGCGAACTCCTCGACTCCGGGGTCCTCGGCCCCGCCCGCGCCCCGTCCCGGGCGGGCGCGGACGCGCTGCGCTTCGCGGTCGGGCAGCTCGGGAAGCCGTACGCATGGGGCGCCGAGGGGCCGGAGACGTACGACTGCTCGGGGCTCACCCAGACGGCCTGGGCGGCGGCCGGCCGGGAGATCCCGCGCACCAGCCAGGAACAGTGGGAGCAGCTGCCCCGGGTGGGCCTGGACGACCTGCGGCCCGGGGACCTGGTGGTGTACTTCCCCGGGGCCACCCACGTGGCCCTCTACCTGGGCGAGGGCCTGGTCGTGCAGGCCCCGCGCCCCGGCGCCCGGGTGAAGGTCTCCCCCGTCGCCGCGAACCCGCTGCTCGGGGCCGTACGGCCGGACCCGGGCGGCACGCCCCTGGAGTCGTACACCCCGCCCGTCCTCCCGGACGGTGCTCGGGAGGGGTCGGACGAGGGGTACGACGGCGAGGGGGCGCCCCGGGATCAGGCGCCGGGGGTCAGCGAGGCCAGGTAGGCGGAGGCCTTCTCCGGCTCGAAGAAGAAGTTCTCGAAGTCGGCCGGGTCGTCGAAGCCGTTGGCGAAGCGGTCGGCGATCGGCTGGAGCTCGCCGGCCGCGCCGATCAGGTTCAGGACGTGCTCCGGCGGCGGCGCCAGCATCGCGTTGGTCCACTTGGTGACGGGCTCGGCGGTCCGCCAGTAGCGGTCGAAGGCGGAGCGCATCCACGCCTCGTCGAAGGGCCGGTCGCCGTGCTCGACGATGGCGTCGAGGTACGCCGCGGCGCACTTGGCGGCGGAGTTGGAGCCCTGCCCGGTGATCGGGTCGTTGGCGACGACGACGTCCGCGACGCCGAGGACCAGGCCGCCGCTCGGCAGGTGGCCGACGGGGTTGCGGACGGTGGGGGCGTAACGGCCCGCCAGGGTGCCGCAGGCGTCGGTGAGTTCGACCTTGGTGGCGCGCGCGTACTCCCAGGGGGTGTACTTCTCCATCAGCTCCAGCGTGAGCGCCAGGTGCTCGGAGGGGTCCTTGACGCCCCGGAAGGCGTCGACGGGACCGCCGGGGACGCCCTCCCAGAAGAGGATGTCGGCGCGGCCGCCGGTGGTGAGCGTCGGCATCACGAACAGTTCGCCGACCCCGGGCACGAGGTTGCAGCGGACCGCGTCGAAGTCGGGGTGCTCGGGGCGCGGGCCGAGGCCGTTGACGTACGCGACGGCGAGGGCGCGCTGCGGCTCGGTGTGCGCGGAGCGCTCGGCGTCCCGGCCGAACATGGAGACCAGCTCGCCCTTGCCCGCGGCGACGAGCACCAGGTCGTAGCGGCGGGCGAAGAAGTCGAGGTCGCCGACGGCGACGCCGTGGATGACGAGCTGTCCGCCGCGCTGGGCGAAGGTCTCCATCCAGCCGGCCATCTTCACGCGCTGGTCGACGGACTGGGCGTAGCCGTCGAGCTTTCCGACCCAGTCGACGACCCGGGCCGACTCCGGGCCGGCGACGGAGACGCCGAGGCCCTGGATGCGCGGGGCCTGGGACTCCCAGAAGTTCAGGCCGAGGTCGCGCTCGTGCTGCAGCGCGGTGTCGAACATGCACTGCGTGGACATGACGCGGCCGGAGCGGATCTCGTCCGCCGTCCGGTTCGACATCAGGGTGACCTCGTACCCCTGGGACTGCAGGCCGAGGGCGAGCTGGAGACCGGACTGTCCGGCGCCGACTATGAGTATCTTCCGCATGGGTGGTGCTCCTGGCGAGAAACGCGAGTACGGGGGGGGAGGGGGCGGCTACTCGGGCGTGGTGGAGAGCGCGTGCTCGACCATGGCGAGGAGCGTCTCGACGACGCTGTAGCGCTTGCGCGCGTCCATGATCACCACGGGGACGTCGGCGGTGATCGTCAGGGCCTCCCTGACGTCCTCCGGCTCGAACCGCTCGGTGCCCTCGAAGTGGTTGACGGCGACGACGTACGGCAGGCCGCAGCTCTCGAAGTAGTCGAGCGCGGGGAAGCAGTCGGTGAGCCGGCGGGTGTCGGCGAGCACGATCGCGCCGATCGCGCCGCGCACCAGGTCGTCCCACATGAACCAGAAGCGCTGCTGTCCCGGCGTGCCGAAGACGTACAGGACCAGGTCGTTGTCGAGGGTGATCCGGCCGAAGTCCATCGCCACGGTGGTGGTGAGCTTGTCCGGCGTGGCGGTGAGGTCGTCGGTCTCCTCGCTCGCCCGGGTCATCAGGGCCTCGGTCTGGAGCGGGGTGATCTCCGAGACGGCGCGGACGAAGGTGGTCTTGCCGACGCCGAAGCCGCCCGCGACGACGATCTTCGTGGCGATCGGGGCGCGGGAGTGGTCGAGCTGCCAGTCCTGCGCGCCGTCCTCGGGATCGGGCTCCCCGACGGATTCCGGCCTCCCGGCCGGATCGGCGGCGGCCGGATCGGACTCCCGGGCCGGATCGGACTCCCCGGCGGGCCCGGGCTGGGCGGGGATCGCGGCGGGCACGGTCTCCGCCGGAGCGGCGGCGGGGGTGTCGACGGCGGTGTCGACGGCGGTGGCGTCAGAGACGGCGGAGTCCACTCAGCACCCTTTCGAGGAGCGCGCGGTCGGGCTGGCCGGTGTCGTGACCGGTCCCGTACACGCGGATCTTTCCCTGGTCGGCCAGGTCGCTGAGCAGCACCCGGACGACACCCAACGGCATCTTGAGGAGGGCCGAGATCTCCGCCACCGTCCGCATCCGGCGGCATATCTCGACGATGGCGCGCATCTCGGGCATGAGCCCGCGCGCGCCGGGGCCGCCGTCGGTGAGGACCTTGCGGGCGATCGGCGCCTCCAGGGCGGCCACGAAGGTCTCGACGAGCAGCACGTGTCCGAAGCGGGTGCGGCCACCGGTCAGCGAGTACGGGCGCACGCGCGCGGGGCGCCGTCCTTCGCCGCGTACCGGCAGCCGGTGGCCCGCGGCGGTCAGCGAGGTCACCGGTGGTTCTCCATCGTCTTGCGCAGTTCGCTGCGGACCTCGGGGGTGAGGACGTGTCCGGCCCGGCCCACGAAGAGCGCCATGTGGTACGCGACGACGCTCATGTCGCAGTCGGGCTCGGCGTGCACGCCGAGCAGCGAGCCGTCGCTGATCGACATGACGAAGACGCTGCCCTCCTCCATGGCGACCATGGTCTGCTTCACGCCGCCGCCCTCCATCAGGCGCGCGGCGCCGATGGTGAGGCTGCCGATGCCGGAGACGATGGTGGCCAGGTCGGCGCTGGAGCCGCGCGGGCCCCGGGTGCGGGCGTGTCCGTCACCGGCGGCGCCGGGGCGCTCCTCGGGGTCGGAGGAGAGCAGCAGGAGCCCGTCGGAGGAGACGACGGCGACCGAGCGGACGCCCGGCACCTCCTCCACGAGGTTGCCCAGCAGCCATTGCAGGTTGCGGGCCTCCGTGCTCAGCCCGTAGGCGCCGGTCGGCGCGGTCGTGCTCGTGGTGCTCGTTCCCGTGGCGGTCAACTGCGTGCCTCCTCGACTGTGTCCCCCGTCATCTCCTCTGTGCGCGTGGTGCTCCCGGCGGCTATCTCCGCCTCGACGTCCCGGCGTCCGGCCACGGCGCCCTGGTGGAAGCCGCCGAGCCTGCGGCGGAGCGCCTCGGCGTCGACCGAACCCTGGCGGGGCGCGGAGGGCGCGGAGGGCGTCCGGACGACCTGGGGGGTCCGCTTGGGCAGGCCCTTGTCGGTCACCCGCTCCCACTGCGCGGGGCGCGGCCCCGGCAGCTGTGCCTCGTCGGCCGGTCCGGCCTGCTCCGGCACGGTCGCGACCGGCGGCTCGGCGGCCCGCTCGTGGCTGTCCGGCTCGGGCGGCGGGTCGGGAAGCCGCACCTGCAGGGTGGTCTCGGAGACGGACTCGACGGGCTCGACGGGCTCGTAGGGCTCCTGGGCGGGCGCTTCGGGCCGGTACGCGACCGGCTCGGGCTCGTACGCCGCCTCGGGCTCGGGCTCGGGCTCGTATGCCGCCTCGGGCTCGTACGCCGGCTCGGGCTCGGGCTCGTACGCGGGCTCGGGCTCCGTCGACGCCGGTTCGGGGTGCGCCTCGCGGAAGGCGCGCTCCGCCGCTTCCACGAGCGGGTCGCGGGTGCGGGACGGAAGGGCGTTGGAGTTGGCCTCGGCCTCGGAGCCGGGGAGGTGGAGGACCGGTACGGCGCCGGTGCCGGCGATCCGTACCGGCTCGGCGACGGCGGCCGGCGGCGCGGTCGGCAGCAGCGGCAGCGGCAGCACCACGACGGCGGCCGTGCCGCCCGGCTTCTGGTCCCGCAGTTCGACGCCGACGCCGTGGCGGGCGGCGAGCAGGGAGACGACCCGCATGCCGAGGCCCTCGCCCTCGAAGGCCTCGGGGTCGGCGGCGGCCAGCCGGGCGTTGAGGTCGGCGCGCCGGTGCTCGGGGATCCCTATCCCGGAGTCCTGGACGGAGAGCATGACCTCGCCGGTCTCCAGGAGCCAGCCCGAGAGCTGGACCTCGGCGTCCGGCGGGGAGAACGAGGTGGCGTTCTCCAGGAGTTCGGCGACGAGGTGGCTGAGGTCGTCGGCGGCGAAGCCGGCGAGCTGGGCGTGCGGCGGCAGCGACTGGATGGTGACCCGCTCGTACCGCTCGATCTCGCTGACGGCGGCGCGCAGCACGTCGACGAGCGGCACCGGGCCGGCGTGGCCGTGCACGTGCTCGTGACCGGCGAGGACCAGCAGGTTCTCGCTGTGGCGGCGCATGACGGTCGCCATGTGGTCGAGCTTGAAGAGGGTGGCGAGGCGGTCCGGGTCCTGCTCGCGCTCCTCCAGCTTCTCGATGACGGCGAGCTGCCGGTCGACGAGGCCGAGGCTGCGCAGCGAGAGGTTGACGAAGGTGTGGTGGACGGTGTCCCGGAGCCGTTCGAGGTCGGCGGTGAGGAGGGCGATCCGGCCCTGGAGTTCGGCGCGCTGGGCGGCGAGTCCGGCCTCGGCGGCCTCCTGCGCGGCGACCAGACCGGCGCGCTCGCCGGTGAGCCGGCCGGTGTGCGCGGAGAGGGTGGCGAGCTGGCCGTGGAGGGTGTTGAGGGAGCGGACGACCTGCGCGAACTCGTCGTTGCGGCCGGTGAAGCGGACGGCTTCCTCGGTGGCCGGCTCGGGCGCGGCGGCGAGCCGGGCGGCGCCGCGGCGGAGCACGGAGAGCGGCCGGGTGAGGGTGCGGGCGACGTAGGTGGAGACGCCGACGGCGAGCAGCAGGCAGCCGCCGAGGACCGCGAGGCGCAGTTCGAGGGCGGTGACGTCGTCGTCGCGCAGGGCGGTGAGCCGCTCGACGCGCTTGGCGGCGAGGGAGGACTCGACGCCGCGCATCTGCTCGATCCGGGCGGAGAGCGCGGCGTCCAGGGCGGACGGGGAGGTGCGGGTCTCGGCCTCGGTGAGGGCGGGCTGGTCGGTGAGCCGGCCGAGGGCCAGCTCGGCGGTCTTGACCTCGGGCCCGGTGACGGTCGCGGCGAGGGAGTCGCGGGCCGCGGGTCCGGCGGAGCGGTCGAAGTCGCCGAGGGCGGCGAGTTCGCGGACCCGGGCCTGCTGGGCGGCGGCGCTGAGCAGGTCGCGGGCGCGCTCGGCCTCCTCCTTGCCCTCGGGCTCTTCGGCGACGTAGGTGCCGGTGGCGGCGTCGTAGCTGAGTTCGCCGCTGGACTCGGGCTGCGGGGTGACGAGCGCGGCGATCAGCAGGCCCCGGGCGGAGGAGGCCTGTTCGACGGCGCGGCCGAGGTCGGCGGGGGCCCGGGTGGTGCCGGTGACGCCGGGGTCGGTGGCGCGCGGCGGGGTGCGCTCGGCGAGTTCGTCGGCGAGCGCCTGGAGGGAGGCGATGACGTCGCTGTACGCCTTGTGGGCCTCCAGGGCCGTGCCCTCGCCGGTGACGGAGGCGCGGCGGACGGAGGCGAGGCCGGCGAGCTCGCGGCGCAGCGCGTCGGAGGCGGCGGGGCGGATCTCGTCGATCTGCCGGTCGACGCGGGCCGACTTGGCGGGGGTGAGGACCCGCCGGTTCTTCTTGGGGCCGGTCTGCTCCTCGCGGCCGGCGGCGACGAAGGCGACGACCTCGTCGCGCTCGTCGGCGAGGGAGTGCGCGAGGGTGACGGCCTGCCGGTCGAGCTCCGCGAGGGTGACCAGGCGCCGGGACTCGTCGAGCTCGTCGTAGGCGGTGAGGACGGCGGGGGCACCGGCGCCGAGGACGATGACGCCGACGAGGGCGACACCGGCGACGAGGCGGGTGCGGACGCGCTTGGAACGGCCGCCGGGGGTCTGCGCGGAGGTGCCGGAGGAGGCGGGCGCGCCGGCGGAGGAGGCACCTGCGGAGGGCGCGCTCACCGCGCTCGGTGTGACGCCGGGGACGGTCGCCGGGGTGCCGGAGGTGCTCGGCGCGGCGCCGGGAGTGGTCGGCGGGGTGCCGGGGTTCGGCGGCTCACCGGGGGTCTGGCTCCGCGCGCCGTTCATGCTCCGAGGCCGCTTCTTCTGCACCGGTGCTCGCATTCTTGACTCGTCCGCCCACACAGCAGAGGTGACGGCCGGTCACGAGGTTCCGCCCCCACCCCTGGTACGGCTTCCGACCATTCCAGCGCTTCTCGGCAGGGGACGGGCATCGGCCGCTCCGCCACCCGAACGAGTGAACAACACTCACGAGTTGGCGAACAACTTCCGGCGGGCGCCGCCGGAGGGCCGTGACGGCCCCCGGCTGGATCTTCGGGGCGGGCTTTGGCAGGATGCCCGCCCGCAGCTCGCCGGAGCTCTCGATTCCGCCCCTTCCGGCGCCCATGGCCGGTTGGTACAGGCCATTTTCGGCCCTTTGCAGGTGTTGTGAAGACATCGCGCGAGCCGGGCACACTGGACATCATGCGCAGCGAGGTCGCCACCCTTCCCGGCAGTCCCGAACGACCCAACGAGGACTGGGCCGCCGCAGCTCTCCCCGCCTCGGGCGGTGGCGGGACGCTCGTCCTCCTGGACGGCGTCACACCCCCCGCGGGCGAGGTCGGCTGTGTGCACGCGGTGCCGTGGTTCACCGCACGACTCGGTGGGACTTTGACCGAACTGTCCGCTTCCCGCGCCGATCTGACGCTGTCCGAGATCCTGGCGCTGGCAATCCGGCGCACCGCGGAGCTCCACGCGGACACCTGTGACCTTTCTCACGTGCGTACGCCTCAGGCAACCGTGGTGCTCGCGCGGTGGGACGCGACCGCGGTCGAGCACCTGGTCCTCTCCGACTCCGTGCTGCTGCTCCGGGCGCCGGACGGCGCGGTCCGGGCGGTACGGGACGACCGGCTGGACCGGATCCCCCGGGAGGCCCTGCGCTCGCACGAGGCGGCGGACCGGCTGCGCAACCGCGAGGGCGGCTTCTTCACGGCGGCGGCGGACCCGTCGGTGGCGGCGCGGGCGGTGACCGGCACGACCCCGCTGACGGAGGTGCGGGCGCTCGCGGCGCTCACGGACGGGGCGAGCCGCTGGGTGGAGCGGTTCGGCGCGGGCGACTGGGCGGAGTGCGCGGGCGTCCTCGCGAAGGAGGGCCCGGCGGGGCTGCTCCAGCGGGTCCGGGCCCTGGAGGCGGCGGACACCGGCGGGCGTCGCGGAAAGCGCCACGACGACGCGACGGCCGTGTACGTGGAGCTCTAGCCCTGCCGGACGGGCGGGCGTACGGACCGGCGGACCGACGGACCGGCGGGCGGAGGGACGGACTCGCGGACGGACGGACGGACCGGCGGACGGACTCGCGGACGGGCGGACTCGCGGACCGGCGGACGGACTGACTCGCGGACGAGCCGGTCAGCCCTCGGAGCGCTGGTTGAAGTGGTGCAGCAGCCGGGCCAGTTCGGCGACCTCGGCGCGGTCCCAGTCGGCGAGCTTGCGGACGTACCGCTCGCGGCGGGCGTCCCTGACGTGCCGGAAACGGTCGCGGCCCTCGTCGGTGAGCCGCACCAGGGAGGCGCGCCCGTCGGCGGGGTCGGGGTCGCGGGCGACCAGGCCGAGCTGTTCGAGGGCGCGCAGCTGGCGGCTCATGGTGGCCTTGCCGACGCCGAAGTAGGCGGAGAGCTCGGTGGCCCGCTGCGGCCCGGCGTCGTCGAGCCGTACGAACAGGCCGTACGCGGAGGACTCCAGCTCCGGGTGCACCTCCCGCGCCATCTCCCCCGACTGGGCCCGGGCCCGCCGCAGGAACACCGCGAGCTCCCGCTCCAGGGCGAGGAACTCCCGCTCGGCCGCCCCGCCCGCCGGGGTCCGCCCGGAGGCCTCGCCGGAGCCGGGCGCGGGCGCCCCGCCGCGAGCCGAGGCGGGAGCCGTCCCGGCGCCGGGGTTCCCTCCGTGCCGGGTCCCGCCGGCGTCCTGGCCCGGCGGGGTGTCGCCCTCGCCGGTCGTGCCGCCTGCGCGCACCCCGCACCTCCCACGCGTGTTTCGTCGGCTGAAAGTTTCCCGCCGCCGCGGGCATCGCCGCAGCTCCTTCAGTATTTCGCAGGAGTAGACCAACGGCGGAACCCGGGCCCTCTTCCACCGCCCCTGTCTACGTGCGTAGAGTCGCCGACGAGCACGTGACTGACATGTCCACACCACATCCCTCGACCCCTCGGGAGTCACGCCATGCGTGTGCGCAGATCCGTCCCCCTCTCCCTGCTCGCCGGCCTCGCGGCCACCGCCCTCGTCCTGCCCCTTGCCGGCCCGGCGGGCGCCGCCGACCCCGGCGCCCGCGCCGCCACCCCCGCGCGCGGCACCGCCCACATGGGCATGGGCGTCCTGGAGCACGACGGCCGCGGCGCGGCCCCCTCCGGCGGCGTCTCCGCCCTCGCCACCTGGACCGAGGGCGTCGACGTCGCCAGCCACCAGGGCAACGTCGCCTGGTCGACCCTCTGGAACAGCGGCGTCAAGTGGGCCTACGTCAAGGCGACGGAGGGCACCTACTACAAGAACACCTACTTCACGCAGCAGTACAACGGCTCGTACAACGTCGGCATGATCCGCGGCACGTACCACTTCGCCACCCCGGACACGACCACCGGCACCGCCCAGGCCGACTACTTCGTCAACAACGGCGGCGGCTGGTCCAAGGACGGCAAGACCCTGCCCGGCGTGCTCGACATCGAGTGGAACCCGTACGGCGCCACCTGCTACGGCAAGACCCAGTCCGGGATGGTCACCTGGATCCGCGACTTCCTCAACCGGTACAAGGCCCGCACCGGCCGCGACGCCGTCATCTACACGGCGACCAGCTGGTGGAAGCAGTGCACCGGCAACTACTCCGGCTTCGCCTCGACCAACCCGCTGTGGATCGCGCGGTACGCCTCCGAGGTCGGCGAACTCCCGGCCGGCTGGCCGTACTACACGATGTGGCAGTACACCTCGTCCGGCCCGACGGTCGGCGACCACAACCACTTCAACGGCGACCTCTCCCGCGTCCAGGCGCTCGCCAACGGCTGACCTACGCGCGGAGAACGGCGGTCCCGGGGGCGCGGCGGCACCCCTCGGGACCGCCGTTCCCCATAGTGGGGCGCTTTTTCGGCACACCCTCTTGCCGATTGGTATGGACCAATGCGAGTCTCTACCCGGTCGCACGGGATTCAACTTCCGTGCGCCCCGCGCGCGTTGCTCGTTCCGTACCCCCACGCACGAGAGAGAGCCCCCGCATGCCGTCCTCCCGCCGTACCGCCGCCGGCGTCGCCGCCCTGTCCGCCGCCGCCGCCCTCGTCGCCCTCACCCCCACCACCGCGGCCGCCCACGGAGCCGTCTTCAACCCCGTGAGCCGGATCGCCGCCTGTTTCGCCGAGGGCCCCGAGAGCCCCGACTCTCAGGTCTGCAAGGACCTCGTCTCCGACTCCGGCACCCAGCCGCTGTACGACTGGAACGAGGTCAACATCGCCAACGCCGACGGCAACCACAAGGCCGTCATCCCGGACGGCAAGCTCTGCTCGGCGAACCGCGAGAAGTACCGCGCCCTGGACTGGGCGCGCACCGACTGGGCCGCCACGCCCGTGAAGTCCGGCCCCTACGACTTCAGGATCCGCGCCACGGCCGCCCACTCCGGCACGATGACGATGTACATCACCAAGGCCGGCTTCGACCCGACGCAGCCGCTGAAGTGGTCCGACCTCGACGCCACCCCGGCGGCCGTGTACAACACCACCCGCACCGCCACCGACGGCTACTACGCCTTCACCGGCAACCTCCCCGAGCGCACCGGCCGCCACGTCGTCTACATGGTGTGGCAGCGCAACGACAGCCCCGAGGCGTTCTACAGCTGCTCGGACGTCACCTTCGGCACCGCCGCCGCGGCCACCGCCGCCAAGGCCGAGGCGCCCACCGAGGCCGAACTGACCGCCGGCGCGGAGCTGTCCACGGTCAGCCACGCGGGCCACGGCGGCGACGAGCTGCCGCCGGCGCTCTCCGCCGAGGCCTCCGCCGCCCCCGCCTCCCCGCTGCCGATGGCCCTCGCCGGCGCGGGCGCGCTCGCCGTCTTCGGCGCGGGCAGCCTCCTCCTGGGCCGCCGCCGCGGCTCCTCCGCCCCCTCCGGCTCCTAGGAACCGGAGGTCCCGGCGGGAGGCGAGGACGGGGCGGGGGTCCGCTCCGCCCCTCCGGCGGCCCCCGAGGGAAGCCCGCCCTCCCCTCCCGCCCCGTCGCCCCCCGGAGTCCGCTCCGGGGGGCGATTTCGCGCCATCTGCGCCGGGACGGGTGGAAGACGGGACGTTCGTGGACAGCCTTGGTGAAAGCTCTGTTCGAACGGCCGTCAGCGCACCACCGTCCGCCCGTGAAGGAGAGCGCTCCATGCGGAACCAGCAGCGGTGGGTCTACCACCGCGGGGAAGGGCTGCGCACGTTCGGGGTGGAGGAGGAGCTCCTCCTGGTCGATCCCGACACCGGACTCCCCCAGCCCCTCTCCGGCACCGTCACCGAGATCGCCGCCTGGCACGCCGACGCCGGGCCGCGTCACGCCGAAGCGCCGGAACCGGCGAAGCCCGAGTTGTACGCCGAACAGCTGGAGATCGGCACCCTCCCCTGCACCACCACGCCCCAGCTCGCCGACCAGCTGCGCCGGGCCAGGCTCGCGGCGGCCGCCGCCGCCGAGGAGGCCGGGGTGGCGGTCGCGGCCCTCGCGACCGCGCCCATGGACTTCGGTCCGCTGCTCACCCCCGACGACCGGTACCGCCGGATCCACGACCGGTACGCCCACCTCGTCGACGAGGAGTTCGCCTGCGCCTGCCACGTCCACGTCCACCTCGCCTCGGCCGAGGAGGGCGTGGGCGTCCTGGACCGGATCCGCCCCTGGCTCGCCCCGCTCCTCGCGCTCAGCGCCAACTCCCCCTACTTCCAGGGCGTCGACACCGGCTACGCCAGCTGGCGCCACCAGCTGTGGCAGCGCTGGCCGATGTCCGGTCCCAGCGAGCTGTACGGGGACGTGGAGACGTACGAGCGGACCACGCGCGAGATGCTCGCCAGCGACGTGCTGATCGACGACCACATGGTCTACTTCGACGCCCGGCTCTCCCGCCGCTACCCGACCGTGGAGATCCGCGTCGGCGACGTCTGCCTGGACCTGGAGGACACCGTCCTCCTCGCGGTGCTGAGCCGCGCCCTGGTGGAGACCGCGGCCCGGGAGTGGCGGCGGGGCCTGCTCCCCGACCCGGTCTCGACGGTCGTGCTGCGGCTCGCCGCCTGGCGGGCCAGCCGGTACGGCCTCGGCGGCGAGCTGCTCGACCCGGTCAGCTGGCGGCCGCGCCCGGCCGGCGAGGTCCTGCACACCCTGCTCGACCACGTGCGCCCCGCCCTGGAGGACGCGGGCGACCGGGAGCGCGCCGAGGCGGGGGTGGCGCGCCTCCTCGCCCGGGGCACCGGCGCGGACCTCCAGCGGGCCGCCCACGCCGGGGACCCGACACTCGCCTCGGTGATCGTCGAGGCCGTGCGCCGCACGAACCCGGCGTGAAGGGTCGTACGGCCCCGGCGCGGAACCGGTCCCGTACGGCCCCGGCGTGAACGCCCCGAGGCCCCCGGTACGCGCGCGTACCGGGGGCCTCGTCGGTGCCGGATGCCTCGTCGGTGCCGGATGCCTCACCGGCGCCTGAGGGTCAGGCGGCCACCGTGACCGGGATCTCCGCCGGGGCCAGGGCGATCTCCAGGACCTGGCGGACGTCGGTCACCGGGTGGACCTCCAGCTTCTCCAGGACCTCGGCCGGGACGTCGTCCAGGTCGGCCTCGTTCCGCTTGGGGATGACCACGGTGGTGATGCCGGCCCGGTGCGCGGCGAGCAGCTTCTGCTTCAGACCGCCGATGGGCAGCACCCGGCCGGTGAGGGAGACCTCGCCGGTCATGGCCACGTCGGTGCGGACGAGCCGGCCGCTGAGCAGCGAGGCCAGCGCGGTCGTCATCGTGATGCCCGCGCTCGGCCCGTCCTTCGGGACCGCGCCCGCCGGGAAGTGGATGTGCACGCCCCGGTCCTTGAGGCCGGTGACGGGCAGCTCCAGCTCCGCGCCGTGCGAGCGGAGGAAGGAGAGCGCGATCTGCGCGGACTCCTTCATCACGTCGCCCAGCTGGCCGGTGAGGGTCAGCCCGGCGCCGCCGGTCTCCGGGTCGGCGAGGGACGCCTCCACGAAGAGGACGTCGCCGCCGGCGCCGGTCACCGCGAGTCCGGTGGCCACGCCGGGGACGGCCGTCCGCCGCTCGGCCGGGTCCTGGGCGGACTCGGGCACGTGGTGCGGGCGCCCGATGAGGTCCCGCAGGTCCTCGGGCGTGACCGTGAACGGCAGCTCGCGGTCGCCGAGTTCGTGCTGCGCCGTCACCTTGCGGAGCAGCCGCGCGACGGCCCGCTCCAGGGTGCGGACACCGGCCTCGCGGGTGTACTCGCCGGCCAGCTTGCGCAGCGCCGCCTCGTCGATGGTCACCTCGCCGGTCTCCAGACCGGCCCGCTCCAGCTGCCGGGGCAGCAGGTGGTCGCGGGCGATGACGACCTTCTCGTCCTCGGTGTAGCCGTCGAGGCGGACCAGCTCCATGCGGTCGAGCAGGGCCTCGGGGATGGCTTCGAGCACATTGGCGGTGGCGAGGAAGACCACGTCGCTGAGGTCGAGTTCGACCTCCAGGTAGTGGTCGCGGAAGGTGTGGTTCTGCGCCGGGTCGAGGACTTCGAGGAGGGCCGCGGCGGGGTCGCCGCGGAAGTCGGAGCCGACCTTGTCGATCTCGTCGAGGAGGACGACGGGGTTCATGGACCCGGCCTCCTTGACCGCCCGGACGATCCGGCCGGGCAGGGCGCCGACGTAGGTGCGCCGGTGGCCGCGGATCTCGGCCTCGTCGCGCACGCCGCCGAGGGCGACGCGCACGAACTTCCGCCCCATGGCGTGGGCGACGGACTCGCCGAGGCTGGTCTTGCCGACGCCGGGCGGCCCGACGAGGGCGAGCACGGCGCCGCCGCGGCGGCCTCCGACGACGCCGAGCCCGCGCTCGGCACGCCGCTTGCGCACGGCCAGGTACTCGGTGATCCGCTCCTTCACGTCCTCCAGGCCGGCGTGCTCGGCGTCCAGGACGGCCTTGGCGCCCTGGATGTCGTACCGGTCCTCGGTCCGTTCGTTCCACGGCAGTTCGAGGACGGTGTCGAGCCAGGTCCGGATCCAGGATCCCTCGGGCGACTGGTCGCTGGACCGCTCCAGCTTGTCGACCTCCTTGAGGGCGGCCTCGCGGACGGACTCGGGCAGGTCGGCGGCCTCCACACGGGCGCGGTAGTCGTCGGACTCCTCGCCGTCCTTCTCGCCGTTGAGCTCGCGCAGCTCCTTGCGGACCGCTTCGAGCTGGCGGCGGAGCAGGAACTCGCGCTGCTGCTTGTCGACGCCCTCCTGGACGTCCTTGGCGATGGTCTCGGCGACGTCCTGCTCGGCGAGGTGCTCGCGGAGCTGGGCGGTGGCGAGCTTGAGGCGGGCGACGGGGTCGGTGGTCTCCAGGAGCGCCACCTTCTGCTCGACGGTGAGGAAGGGCGAGTACCCGGAGTTGTCGGCGAGGGCGCCGACGCCGTCGATCTGCTGGACCCGGTCCACGACCTGCCAGGCGCCGCGCTTCTTGAGCCAGCTGGTGGCGAGCGCCTTGTACTCCGTGACCAGCTCGGCCACGGCACCGGGCAGCGGGTCGGGCGCGGTCTCCTCGACGACGGTCCCCTCGACCCACAGCGCCCCGCCGGGTCCGGTCGTCCCGGCCCCGATCCGCACCCGTCCGATGCCGCGGATGAGCGCCCCGGGGTCGCCGTCGGACAGCCGCCCGACCTGCTCGACGATCCCGAGCACACCGGTGCCGGCGTACGTCCCGTCCACCCGCGGCACCAGCAGCACCCGCGGCTTCCCGCCGCCGCGGACGGCGGCCTGCGCGGCCTCGACCGCGGCCCGCACGTCGTTGTCGGAAAGGTCGAGCGGAACCACCATCCCGGGCAGCACGACCTCGTCGTCGAGCGGCAGCACAGGCAGCGTCAGCGGCACGGACGGCTTGGACTCAGAAGCCATGATCTCCCCTTCGGCAGTCAAGTTGAGTTATGCCGACTCAATGCATGTGAGCCCGTGAATGTTCCCCGGGGCGTGTTCGCTGTGAGCGATCAAGGGATCGCCCCGCTCCCCGAGCGGCGAGCACGGCCCCATGGACGTGGACGGGTTCCCGGCCCGGCCGCTGGTGGCGCGGGTGGCGACGGCCGGGTCCGAAGGGCCGACCGTGCGGCGTGACGTGCCGGGGGCGGGCACGTCCCGGCCAGTACCGCTTTAGCTGGACCGGGGGCGGGCGGCGCGGAAGCCCGTCCGCCACCCGGGGCCCGAGGAGGCGCGGCCCGCGCGGTTCGCCGGCGCGCCGGCGGACCCGGAGGCGGGGAGGATCCGCTTCGAGCCCGACCGGCCGCCGCGGCCGCGGGGCCTCTCGTGGTGACGGCGCGTGGCGCGTTCCGGCTGCACGGGGGCCCGGAGGCGGGCATGCTCGGGCGCATGGAGCATGTGGTGAGGCGTCGACGGGTGTGGGGCGCGGTGCCGGCGGTGGCGGCGGCGCTGGTACTCGGCGTGGGCGGGTGCGCGGACGCGGACGCACCGTCGCCGCCGCCGTACGGCGGGAAGAGCCCCACGAGCACGGGCGCCCCGAGCGCGGACACCCCGAGCACGGACACCCCGACCGAGGCGACGGAGCCGCGCTCCGGGGCCGTGCTGGTGGAGGTCGCGGTGAGCGGCGGCTTCGCCGGCGTGGACAACCGCCTCGTGGTGCGGGAGGACGGGTCCTGGACCCTGCGGTCCCGCGACAAGGAGCCGCGGACCGGGCGGATGGACGCCGCCGGGCTCGCCGAGCTGCGGGCCGCACTCGAAGACCCCGCCTACGCGCGCGTGCCCGAGCGGCCGAGCGGGCGACCGGTCGCCGACGGCTTCCAGTACACCGTGACCCACCACGACCGGACGGTCGTCGCGGGCGACGACGAGCGCCCCGCCGCCCTCCAGCGCGTCTTCGACGCCCTCCCCGAGGGCGGCCCGCCGACCGCCCCCTGAACCACGCGGCACCCGCCGCGCGACGGAGGGCGCGGGACGGGCGGAGAGGACATGACGGAGAAGGGCGGGACGGTCACACCCCGGGCCACCGCGCCGTCGCGCGGTTCGTCGCGCACGGACGCCGGAGGCGGTCCCGCGCCCGGGCTGACATGCCGAAGGAGTCGGGGGCAGGGCCCACGGGGCCACGCGACCGTCGCCCCGATCACCTGGGACCGCGCCTACGGCACCCCCGTCGACGCGAGACGCGCGCTGAAGGCGGTCCAGCGGTGCGCGGAGCGGGAGGCCCCGCGCCCGTAGCGCCCGCACTCGCGGCGCCCGCGCCGGCACCGCCGCTCACACGCCGCCCCGTACACGCCCCGCCCGCACCGCCCCGCCGACACCGCCCCGCCCCCACCGTCTGGCCGACGCCCCGCCGCACCGCCCCTCGCGCGCCGCGCACGCGGCCTCCGTCCGTCGGCCCCGCACGCGGCCTCCGCCCGGCGCCGCTCCGTCACCGTGCGACTGCCCTCCGTGTTTGTCCCGGCCGTCCGCGCTCCGCGAGGATGACCGGGACGACCCGCACCGACACGACGAGACACGGAGTGAGCGCCCATGAACAGCCCCGTCACGCTCGACCGCCGCGAGGGCCCGTACGGCGAAGTCGTCCTGCGGCGCCGCGACACCGGGAACCGCACCGACTTCGAGATCATCGCCAACGGCACCTTCCTGATGGACACCTCCGACGGACGCTCCGAGCGGCTGCTCGTCGACGCGGCCGGGGAGGCGCTGCCCGAGCACGCGCGCGTGGGGGCGTCCCTGCTGATCGGCGGGCTCGGCGTCGGCTTCTCGCTGGCGCACGCCGCCACCGACCCGCGCTGGGGGCGGATCGCGGTGATCGAGCGGGAGGAGGCGATCATCGACTGGCACCGGGGCGGCCCGCTCGCCTCGCTGTCCGGCCGCGCCCTCGCCGACGAGCGGACCGTGATCCTGCACACGGACCTCGTGACCTACCTGGACACTTCCTCCGACACGTACGACGCACTCTGTCTGGACATCGACAACGGGCCGGACTGGACCGTCACCGAGGACAACGAATCCCTTTACGGCACAAGGGGTTTGGCCTCCTGCGCGGCCCGCCTGAACCCCGGCGGCGTGCTCGCCGTGTGGTCGGCGCGTCCGTCCGCCGATTTCGAAGAGTCATTGCGGAATGCCGGATTCAGCGGGGTACGGACCGAAGAGGTCGCCGTTGCCCGGGGCGTCCCCGACGTGGTCCACCTCGGCATCAGGCCTGCGTAGCCGGGACGCCGCGGGTACCTCTAGGCTGCTGCACCGACATCGGCGACGCGAGGCGGGGCAATGGAGCAGACACACACCGGTCACCAGGGTGCGGCGACTCCGGGGGCCCAGCGGCGCGTCCTGGTCGTCGAGGACGACGCGACGATCGTGGAGGCGGTCTCGGCCCGGCTGCGCGCGGAGGGCTTCCTGGTGCAGACGGCCACCGACGGCCCCGCGGCCGTGGAGGCCGCCGAGGCCTGGCAGCCCGACCTGATGGTCCTCGACGTGATGCTGCCCGGCTTCGACGGCCTGGAGGTCTGCCGGCGCGTGCAGGCCCAGCGTCCGGTGCCGGTGCTGATGCTCACCGCCCGGGACGACGAGACCGACATGCTGGTCGGGCTCGGCGTCGGCGCCGACGACTACATGACGAAGCCTTTCTCCATGCGCGAGCTGGCCGCCCGGGTCCACGTGCTGCTGCGCCGGGTGGAGCGGGCCGCGCTCGCCGCCGTGACCCCGCGCAGCGGGATCCTGCGCCTGGGCGAGCTGGAGATCGACCACGCGCAGCGCCGGGTCCGGGTGCGGACCGAGGACGTGCACCTGACGCCGACCGAGTTCGATCTGCTGGTCTGCCTGGCCGGCACCCCGCGCGCGGTGCTCTCCCGGGAGCAGCTGCTCGCCGAGGTGTGGGACTGGGCGGACGCCTCCGGCACCCGGACCGTGGACAGCCACATCAAGGCGCTGCGCCGGAAGATCGGCGCCGAGCGGATCCGTACGGTGCACGGCGTCGGGTACGCGCTGGAGACCCCGGCGTCGTGAACCGGCCGGCGCGGCGCCCGGGGGGGTCCAGGCGCCGGATCGCGATCTCGATCAAGACGAAACTGGGGGCGCTGGTCGTCGGCGCGGTGCTGCTGACCTCGGGACTGGCTCTGGTGGCGATCCGCACGTCCACGGAGTTCCGGTACATCACGATCTTCGCGATGATCGCGACGCTGCTCATCACCCAGTTCGTGGCGCAGTCGCTGACCGCGCCGCTGGACGAGATGAACACGGTGGCGGGGTCGATCTCGCGGGGCGACTTCTCACGGCGGGTGCGCGGCGCGGACCGACGTGACGAACTGGGCGACCTGGCCTCGACGATCAATCGCATGGCGGACGACCTGGAGGCGGTGGACCGGCACCGCAAGGAACTGGTCGCCAACGTCTCGCACGAGCTGCGCACGCCGATCGCGGCGCTGCGGGCCGTCCTGGAGAACGTCGTCGACGGGGTCTCGGAGGCCGATCCGGAGACGATGCGCTCGGCGCTGAAGCAGACGGAGCGGCTGGGCCGGCTGGTGGAGACGCTGCTCGACCTGTCACGGCTCGACAACGGTGTCGTACAGCTGCGGGCGCGCCGTTTCGAGGTGTGGCCCTATCTGTCCGGGGTGCTGCGGGAGGCGAATCTGGCCGCCGCGCAGCGCGGGCTGCCGTCGACGTCGGGCCTGCACCGGCGTACGGACGTGCACCTGCACCTGGACGTGTCGCCGTCCGACCTGACGGCGTACGCGGACGTGGAGCGGTTGCACCAGGTGATGGCGAACCTGATCGACAACGCGGTGAAGCACTCGCCGCCGCACGGGCGCGTGACGGTGCGGGCCCGGCGAGGGCCGTACCCGGAGTCGCTGGAGCTGGTGGTCGAGGACGAGGGTCCCGGCATCCCGGAGTCGGAGCGGTACAAGGTCTTCGAGCGGTTCAACCGGGGTACGGCTCCGGACCGGCAGGGGCCGGGGAGCGACGGCGGCACGGGGCTCGGCCTGGCGATCGCGCGCTGGGCGGTGGATCTTCACGGTGGCGGGATCGGCGTGGCCGAATCTTCACGTGGATGCCGGATCCGGGTCACTCTTCCAGGCAGCCTTCCCCTCCTCGATTGACGTAGGGTTCGAACCGGAAGCGAACGTTCTGCGTGTTCATGTGCAGACGTGGTCAGGGAGCGGCCGAAGGAGGCCGCGGCCCGGGCTTTTCCGTACCCTCACAGAAGCGGAACCACGCTTGTTTCCCGCCATTCACGGCATCGAAACACGCCGTCAAGTGTGACTTGCACGACGTTGGAGTGCCTGGCCTGCACGTCCCGGCCGGACAGGCGTAGCCTTTATTTCCGCTGTCCATCACCTTGCGAAGCGGAAGAGGGCGGTTGCCGCCGTGTCGTCTCAGTCCCCCAGTACCCCGAGCTCCCCGGCCGACCAAGACGGGCGTGGCGTGAGCCCCGCAGCCGCCTTCGGCGCCAATGAGTGGCTCGTCGACGAGATCTACCAGCAGTACCTCCAGGACCCGAATTCGGTCGATCGTGCCTGGTGGGACTTCTTCGCCGACTACAAGCCGGGTGCGGCGGAGACCCCGTCCGCCCCGGCCGCCACCACCACGGCCGCGCCCTCGGCGCCGCAGGCGGGCCCCGCACAGGCCGCGCCTGCCGCTCCGGCCGCCGCCGTGCCCGCACCGGCCGCACCGGCCGCTCCGGCCCCGGCCGCCGCCCCGGCTCCCGCGGCCGCCCCGGCTCCGGCGAAGCCCGCCGCGGCCGCTCCGGCCGCCGTGAAGCCGGCCCCGGCCGCCACCCCGGCGCCCGCCAAGGCCGCTCCGGCCGCCGAGGCGCCCGCCGGCCCCGAGCTGATCACGCTCCGCGGCCCGGCCGCCGCCGTCGCGAAGAACATGAACGCCTCGCTGGAGATGCCGACGGCCACGTCCGTCCGCGCCGTCCCGGTGAAGCTGCTCTTCGACAACCGGATCGTCATCAACAACCACCTGAAGCGCGCCCGGGGCGGGAAGATCTCCTTCACCCACCTCATCGGCTACGCCATGGTGCAGGCCATCAAGGCCATGCCGTCGATGAACTACTCCTTCGCGGAGAAGGACGGCAAGCCGACCCTGGTCAAGCCGGAGCACGTGAACTTCGGTCTCGCCATCGACCTGGTGAAGCCGAACGGCGACCGCCAGCTCGTCGTCGCGGGCATCAAGAAGGCCGAGACGCTCAACTTCTTCGAGTTCTGGCAGGCGTACGAGGACATCGTCAAGCGCGCCCGCGTGGGCAAGCTGACGATGGAGGACTTCACCGGCGTCACGGTCTCCCTGACCAACCCCGGCGGCCTCGGCACCGTCCACTCCGTCCCGCGTCTGATGCCCGGACAGTCGGTCATCATGGGCGTCGGCTCGATGGACTACCCGGCGGAGTTCCAGGGCACCTCCCAGGACACCCTGAACAAGCTCGGCATCTCCAAGGTCATGACCCTGACGTCGACCTACGACCACCGGGTCATCCAGGGCGCCGCCTCCGGCGAGTTCCTGCGCATCGTCGCCAACTCCCTCCTCGGCGAGCAGGGCTTCTACGACGACATCTTCAAGTCGCTGCGGATCCCCTACGAGCCGGTCCGCTGGCTCAAGGACATCGACGCCTCGCACGACGACGACGTCACCAAGGCCGCCCGCGTCTTCGAGCTGATCCACTCCTACCGGGTCCGCGGCCACGTCATGGCCGACACCGACCCGCTGGAGTACAAGCAGCGCAAGCACCCCGACCTGGACATCACCGAGCACGGCCTCACCCTGTGGGACCTGGAGCGGGAGTTCGCGGTCGGCGGCTTCGCCGGCAAGTCGATGATGAAGCTCCGCGACATCCTCGGCGTGCTGCGCGACTCGTACTGCCGCACCACCGGCATCGAGTTCATGCACATCCAGGACCCGAAGCAGCGCAAGTGGATCCAGGACCGCGTCGAGCGTCCCCACGCGCGCGTGGAGCGCGAGGAGCAGCTCCGCATCCTCCGCCGCCTGAACGCGGCCGAGGCCTTCGAGACCTTCCTGCAGACGAAGTACGTCGGCCAGAAGCGCTTCTCCCTGGAGGGCGGCGAGTCCGTCATCCCGCTGCTCGACGCGGTCATCGACTCCGCCGCCGAGTCCCGCCTGGACGAGGTCGTCATCGGCATGGCCCACCGCGGCCGCCTGAACGTCCTCGCGAACATCGTGGGCAAGTCGTACGCGCAGATCTTCCGCGAGTTCGAGGGCAACCTCGACCCGAAGTCGATGCACGGCTCCGGCGACGTCAAGTACCACCTGGGCGCCGAGGGCACCTTCACCGGTCTCGACGGCGAGGAGATCAGGGTCTCCCTGGTCGCCAACCCCTCCCACCTGGAGGCGGTCGACCCGGTCCTGGAGGGTGTCGTCCGCGCCAAGCAGGACGTCATCAACAAGGGCGGCACGGACTTCACCGTCCTGCCCGTCGCCCTGCACGGCGACGCGGCCTTCGCGGGCCAGGGCGTGGTGGCCGAGACCCTCAACATGTCGCAGCTGCGGGGCTACCGCACCGGCGGCACGGTCCACATCGTCATCAACAACCAGGTCGGCTTCACGGCGGCTCCCGAGTCGTCCCGCTCCTCCATGTACGCCACCGACGTGGCCCGCATGATCGAGGCGCCGATCTTCCACGTGAACGGCGACGACCCGGAGGCCGTGGTCCGCGTCGCGCGGCTCGCCTTCGAGTTCCGCCAGACGTTCAACAAGGACGTCGTGATCGACCTCATCTGCTACCGCCGCCGCGGTCACAACGAGGGCGACAACCCGTCGTTCACCAACCCGCAGATGTACAACCTGATCGACAAGAAGCGCTCGGTGCGCAAGCTGTACACCGAGTCGCTCATCGGTCGCGGCGACATCACCCTGGAAGAGGCGGAGCAGTCGCTCCAGGACTTCCAGGGCCAGCTGGAGAAGGTCTTCGCGGAGGTCCGCGAGGCCACCGCCGCCCCGGTGCCGACCCACGTGCCGGACGCGCAGGCCGAGTTCCCGGTCGCCGTCACCACCGCGGTCTCCCAGGAGGTCGTGAAGCGGATCGCCGAGTCGCAGGTCAACATCCCGGAGCGGATCACGGTCCACTCGCGCCTGCTGCCGCAGATGCAGCGTCGCGCGGCCTCGATCGACGACGGCACCATCGACTGGGGCTTCGGCGAGACCCTCGCCATCGGCTCCCTGCTGATGGAGGGCACCCCGGTCCGCCTGTCGGGCCAGGACTCCCGCCGCGGCACCTTCGGCCAGCGCCACGCGGTCCTGGTCGACCAGGAGACCGGCGAGGACTACACCCCGCTGCTCTACCTGGCCGAGGACCAGGCGCACTACAACGTCTACGACTCGCTGCTCAGCGAGTACGCGGCGATGGGCTTCGAGTACGGCTACTCGCTGGCCCGCCCCAGCTCCCTGGTGGTCTGGGAGGCGCAGTTCGGTGACTTCGTGAACGGCGCGCAGACCGTCGTCGACGAGTTCATCTCCTCGGCCGAGCAGAAGTGGGGCCAGACCTCCGGCGTCACCCTGCTCCTGCCGCACGGCTACGAGGGCCAGGGCCCGGACCACTCGTCCGCCCGCCCGGAGCGCTTCCTCCAGATGTGCGCCCAGGACAACATGACGGTCGCCATGCCGACGCTGCCGTCGAACTACTTCCACCTCCTGCGCTGGCAGGTGCACAACCCGCACCACAAGCCGCTCATCGTCTTCACCCCGAAGTCGATGCTGCGCCTGAAGGCCGCGGCGTCCAAGGTGGAGGAGTTCACCTCCGGCGGCTTCCGCCCGGTCATCGGCGACGACTCGGTCAACCCGGCCGACGTCCGCAAGGTCGTCTTCTGCGCCGGCAAGGTCTACTACGACCTGGAGGCCGAACGTCAGAAGCGCGGCGACACGGAGACCGCGATCATCCGTCTGGAGCGCCTGTACCCGCTGCCGGGTGCCGAGCTCCAGGCCGAGATCGCCAAGTACCCGAACGCGGCGAAGTACATCTGGGCGCAGGAGGAGCCGGCGAACCAGGGTGCGTGGCCGTTCATCGCGCTCAACCTGATCGACCACCTCGACCTGGCGGTCGGCGCGGACATCCCGGCGGGCGAGCGCCTGCGCCGGATCTCCCGCCCGCACTCCTCGTCCCCGGCGGTCGGCTCGGCCAAGCGTCACCAGGCGGAGCAGCAGCAGCTGGTCAACGAGGTCTTCGACGCCTGACGTCGGCGCCTCGCGCGGAGGCCCGGCACCCCTCGATCCCGGGGGGTGCCGGGCCTCCGGCGTGTCCGGGCGGGCCTATCCTGGATCGCATGTACTTCACCGACCGTGGCATCGAGGAACTGGAGAAGCGGCGCGGCGAGGAGGAGGTCACCTTCGAGTGGCTCGCCGAGCAGCTGCGGACCTTCGTCGATCTCAACCCCGACTTCGAGGTGCCGGTCGAGCGCCTCGCGACCTGGCTGGCCCGTCTGGACGACGAGGACGACGACGAGGAGTAGCACGACCCGAGGTGCCCCCTTCCGTACGGATACGGAAGGGGGCACCGTCGCGTCCGGGGCCGTCGCGTCCGGGGCCGTCAGTGCTCGCGCAGGCGGTCGTAGGCGAGGCCGAGGGCGCCGTGGGCGACGAGGAGGGCCCCTGCCGCGGTCCAGCCGCCGCTGCGCCGGCCGAGCCCCCAGAGGAGCAGCGGGACGCCCGCGGCGAGCTGGACGCCGCCGAGGAGGCGCGCCCTGGGGCCGCGTACGTACGGGCCGAGGGGGCCCTCCTCCACGACGTCGAGCTCGTCGAGGACGGCCTCGCGCCAGCCCGGCCAGGCGAGCTGCTCGGCGCCGGCGGCGAGGGCGGCCGCGCGGAGCCGGTCGGTGGTCTCGCCGGGGTCGACGCCGGCGGGCAGGGCGAGGCCGATGCGGGTGAGGACGGCGACGAGGCCGAGGAGGCGGGTACGGAAGTCGGCCTCGGGGTCGGGGAGGGTGAGCGGCTCCAGCGCCTGGACGTCGAGGACGGGGTCGAGGGCGAGGCGGTCGGCGAGGGTCCGCATGGCCTCGTCCTCGCCGACCGGGGTGCCGTCGGCCAGCCAGGTGTAGCCGACGGTGCGGCGGAAGCCGGCGGCGAGGGTGATCCCGGCGCGGTCCGCGTCCCACCAGAGGGCGAGGACGGGCCAGCCGGCGGCGGAGACGGCGAGGGCGGTGGCCCAGCCGGTGACGACCCGTTCGACCGGCTCTCCCTCGCCCTGCCAGGGCTTCCCCTCCGGTACGAGGGCGCTCCAGCCGGCTCCGGCGGGGGCGAGGAGCAGCGGCTCGCGCAGGAGCTGGGCGGGCGGCCGGACCGTCGGGGGATCGGCTCGGCACAGCAGCAGCGCCCCGGCGGGGCTCGGTCCGGAAGTCGCGTTCATGACCCCCAACCTAGGTCAGTTTGTCCGTGTACGGAGGTGTTTGCCGCAACCCTGTCAGGGATGTTTCAGGGTTGACTCGATCGCACCGCGATATATCGTGAATCTCGGAAGTCGCGATATGTCGAGTCGCGTGATCGTCGAGTCGCGATGCCGAGTCGCGACGCATCGAGGAAGCGGGAGGGCAGCACCATGACCGAGTGGTCCGTCACCGAGCCGGTGAAACTCGCGCCCGCCGACCCCGTGACACGGCTGCGCGTCCGTGTCGTGGGCGGCGTGGTGAACGTGGTGGGCACGGAGGAGAGCACGGCACGGCTGGAGATCTCGGAGATCGAGGGCCCGCCCCTGATCGTCACCCAGGAGGGCTCCACGCTGACCGTCACCTACGAGGACCTGCACTGGAAGGGCATCCTCAAGTGGCTCGACACCAGGGCCCGCCGGCGGCGCGCGGTGGTCTCGGTCGCCGTGCCGGCCGGCGCCGAGGTCGAGGTGGGCGCGGTGTCCGCGGACACGGTGGTCTCGGGCCTGCGGGGCCGCACCGAGGTCCGCGGGGTGACCGGGGGGACGACGCTGGTGGGGCTCTCCGGCCCGGTCCGCGCCGAGACGGTCTCGGGCGCCCTGGAGGCCCAGTCGGTCACCGGCGCGCTGCGGGTCACCTCGGTGACCGGTGACGTGACGGTGATCGAGGGCTCGGGCTCGGCGGTGCGGGCGGAGACCGTCAGCGGGGACCTGGTCCTCGACCTGGACCCGGCTCCGGCCGGAGCCCCGCCGGCCGACATCCGGCTCACCAGCGTCTCCGGCGAGGTCGCCGTCCGGCTGCCGCACCCCGCGGACGCCCGGGTCGAGGCGAGCACCACGAGCGGCGCGGTGTCGAACGCCTTCGAGGACCTGCGGGTGGGCGGCGAGTGGGGCGCCAAGTCCGTCACCGGGACGCTCGGCGCGGGCAGCGGCACGCTCAAGGCGACCACGGTCTCCGGCTCGATCGCCCTGCTCCGCCGCCCGGAGTCCGCCGAGACCCCCGACCCCGGACCCGCCTCGCCCGACACTCCCTCCACTCCCTCCACGTCCTCCACGTCCTCCACGTCCTCCGCCCCCGCGTCCGGAAAGGTGCTCTGACATGGCCCCCGTCTTCGCACACGGCCGACTCCGCCTCTACCTCCTCAAGCTGCTCGACGAGGCCCCCCGGCACGGCTACGAGGTCATCCGGCTCCTGGAGGAGCGCTTCCAGGGTCTGTACGCCCCCTCGGCCGGCACGGTCTACCCGCGACTGGCCAAGCTGGAGGCCGAGGGGCTCGTCACCCACACCAGCGAGGGCGGCCGGAAGGTCTACGCGCTGACCGACGCGGGCCGCGCCGAGCTGGCCGGCCGGGAGGGCGAGCTCGACGCCCTGGAGCGGGAGATCCGGGACTCCGTCGCGGCGCTGGCCTCCGAGATCAGGGAGGACGTGCGCGGCGCGGCCGGCCGGGTGCGCAGCGAGATGCGCGCGGCGGCGAGCCGGGCCCGGACGGCGGAGGAGAGCTCCTTCGCCGACGTCAAGGAGGAGCTGCGCAGGGCCAAGCGGGAGTGGAAGGAGCAGGCCCGGCAGACGAAGGAGTCCCAGCGGATCGCCCAGCAGGTCCAGGACGAGGTGCAGAACCGCTTCGCGAAGGGCGAGTGGCCGCAGGCCGTCCGTGAGGGCCTGTCCGGGATCACC
>NZ_JBEZNU010000010.1:136072-142346 GCF_040653375.1 Streptomyces sp. NPDC047974 | reverse complement strand
GTTCCAGCGGATCGCCCAGCAGGTCCAGGACGAGGTGCAGAACCGCTTCGCGAAGGGCGAGTGGCCGCAGGCCGTCCGTGAGGGCCTGTCCGGGATCACCGCCCAGCTGAGCGACCTGGTCTCGGGCCAGACCAAGGGCCGCACGGGCGCGGGAGGTGCCGCGGGCGGTTCCCCGGTGGACGTGTCGGTGCCGGGCGCGGACGGGGAGGCCGTGGTCCCGGAGTGGGCGCGGGAAGGGGCCGGCTCCGGTGACCCGGCCCGGGACCTGGACCGGCTGCTCGACCGCTTCCGGGACGAGGTGCGGGACGCGGCCCGGGACCACGGGGTGACGGACGCCCAGCTCGCCGAGGCCCGTCACCACCTGTCCGCGGCGGCGACCCGGATCGCCGGGATACTCCGTCCCCGCACGGAGCGCTGACCGGAGCCCGGGGGCCCGGTCCAGGGCCCTGACCGGAGCCCGGGCCCGGAGCCGGGCCCGGGCCCGGGGTCAGCTGGGCGCCGGGGCGGTGCGGGTCACGGTGACGGTGACCCGGGCGTCGGGGGCGGCGAGGACGCGGACCCGTTCGTACCCCCGGCCGTGCCCCGCGCCACGGCCCTTGTCGCGGAGGACGAGGGCGCCGCGGGCCGTGACCTTCCAGTCGCCGGACGGCAGGGCCAGTTCGGTGACGCGGGAGCCGCGGCGGCCGGCGGCGTCGTACTCCAGGCGGTAGGTGCCGGCCCCCGGGTCGTAGGCGGAGGTGCGGACCCGGCCGGCGACGGCCTCCGCGTACGGCTCGGCGGTCAGCTCCTTGTTGGTGCGGAAGGCGCCGGCGGAGTCGACCGCGCAGTAGCCGCCGCCGTAGCACCAGACGTAGCCGGCCCAGCCGGAGCTGTAGCGGCCGAGGGAGGCCATGGCGTCGCGGTAGAAGCGGTTCATGTTCGGCAGGGAGTTGTTGAGCGGGCCCCACTCCCCCACCACCACGGGGACCTTGTACTCCTTGGGGTAGAGGGTGACGGCCTGCTCGTAGCTCTCGATCCAGCCGGCGGCGGGGTCGTAGTCGGCGCCGGCCTCCATGCCGGTGTTGTAGAAGTGCGGGGCGTAGACGATCTTCGGGTCGTCGATCCGGCCGAGGCCCGTGGGGACCCCTTCGCCGACGATCGGGGTGGGCTCGACGAAGATCCAGGCGTCCCGGTCGGCCGTGCGGATGGCGTCGGCGATCCGGTCGTACATGGGGGTGAGCTGTTCGCGCTCGATGCGGCGGGCGGCGGTGGCCAGGTCCTCGCCCTCGCGGAGTTCGCCCATCGGCTCGTTGATGGGGTCGTAGCCGAGGACGGCCGGGTGGTCGTCGAAGCGCTCGGCGAGCACCTGCCACATGCGGGTCTGGGCGCGGCGGAGGTCCTCGTCCTCGTAGAGGTGGGTGAAGGCGCGCTGGACGGCCGGCTCGAAGTACTCGGAGAACCAGTCGTCGGGGCGGGGGGTGAAGGGCAGTCCGTCGGTGCGGGTGGCCCAGGCGGGGATGCCCCGGTGGCCGAAGGCGGGGCCGAAGACGTCCTGGTGGGCGTCGAGCAGGACCTTGACGTCGTACTTCTCGGCCCAGTCCAGGACCCGTTCGATCTTCCGCAGATAGGCCTGGCTGTACTGGCCCGGTCGCGGCTCCAGGTCGTCCCAGAAGACGAGGAGGCGGGCGAAGTTGAAGCCCTTGGCGCGCATGTCGCGGAAGTGCCGCTCGGTCACGGCGGAGAGGGCGGCGTCACCGCGGTTGGCCTTGTCCTCCACGTTCCAGCCGCGCAGGGTGAGGACGCGGCCGCGGGAGTCGGTGAGGGCGGGGATCCCGTCGCCCCCGGCTCCCCCCGTTCTCCCGGTGGTCCCGGTCTCCGCGTGCGCGGCGGTCGGGGCGAGCAGCGAGGCGGCGAGGGCGCCCGTCAGAAGGGTGGTGCGCAGCAAGGAGACCTCCGGCACGAGGAAGTGAGCGTTGTTCACCTTTCATGTGCCGGAGATCCCATCAGGTCGACCGACCCGTATCAAGAGGTCGTCAGCACGATCTTTCCGAAGAGTTCGCCGGAGGCCATCTTCGCGAAGCCCTCGCGGGCCCGGTCGAGGGGCAGCACCTCGTCGATCACCGGACGGACCCCGGTGGCGGCGCAGAAGGAGAGGAGGTCCTCCAGCTCGTCCTTGGACCCCATGGTGGAGCCGACCACCTTGAGCTCCAGGAAGAAGATCCGGGTCAGTTCGGCGTGCGAGGGGCGGTCGCCGCTGGTGGCGCCGGAGATCACCAGGGTGCCGCCGGGGCGCAGCGACTTCACCGAGTGCGACCAGGTCGCGGCGCCGACGGTCTCGATGACGGCGTCCACCCGGTACGGCAGACGGGCTCCGGGCTCGTACGCCTCGACGGCGCCGAGCTCCACGGCCCGCTTCCTCTTGGCCTCGTCCCGGCTGGTGGCGAAGACCCGCAGGCCGGCGGCCTTGCCGAGGACGATCGCGGCGGTGGCGACGCCGCCGCCGGCGCCCTGGACGAGGATCGAGTCGCCGGGGCGGACCCCGGCGTTGGTGAAGAGCATCCGGTAGGCGGTCAGCCAGGCGGTGGGGAGGCAGGCGGCCTCGGCGAAGGAGAGTTCCTTCGGCTTGGGCAGCACGTTCCAGCGGGGGACGGTGACGCGCTCGGCGAAGGTGCCCTGGTAGCGCTCGGTGAGGATGGAGCGCGGCTCGTCGGGTCCGACGCCGTGGCCGGTCTGGCCGATCACGGAGTGCAGGACGACCTCGTTGCCGTCCTCGTCGATCCCGGCGGCGTCGCAGCCGAGGATCATCGGCAGCTTCTCCTCGGGCAGGCCGACCCCGCGCAGCGACCAGAGGTCGTGGTGGTTGAGGGAGGCGGCCTTGACGGTGACGGTGGTCCAGCCGGGGCGTACCTCGGGCTCGGGGCGTTCGCCCAGCTCGAGGCCGTTCAGAGGCTGGTCGCGGTCGATTCGGGCGGCGTAGGCAGCGAACATGGCCCCGACCCTAGGGGCGACGGAGAGCACACGGAACCTCACTCTGGTGTGACGCACGTCCCCCGCCCCCACTCCGCCCCCCTGGAACCTGGGGCCCGCGCCGCCGCCCCGCCCCGCTCCCCCGGGCACGGGAGAGGGCCCCGTCCCGGGTCCGATGCGGCGGACCGGGGCGGGGCCCTCTCGGGGACCTTCCGCGGACGGGGGTCAGCGGCGGGCGACGCCCTCGGCGCGCGCGGCGGCGGCGACCGCGGCCGCGACGGCCGGGGCGACCCGGTCGTCGAACGGCGACGGGATGACGCAGTCGGCGCTGAGCTCGTCACCGACGACACCGGCGATGGCGTCGGCGGCGGCGATCTTCATGCCCTCGGTGATCTGGGAGGCCCGGACCTGGAGCGCGCCGGCGAAGATGCCGGGGAACGCGAGGACGTTGTTGATCTGGTTGGGGTAGTCCGAACGGCCGGTGGCCACGACCGCCGCGTACTTGTGCGCGACGTCGGGGTGGACCTCGGGGTTCGGGTTGGCCATGGCGAAGACGAAGGCGTCCTTGGCCATGGCGGCGACGGCCGCCTCGGGGACCGTACCGCCGGAGACGCCGATGAAGACGTCGGCGCCGGCGAGGGCGGTCTCCAGGGAGCCGGAGAGGCCCGCCTTGTTGGTGAGGCCGGCGATCTCGCGCTTGACGTCGGTGAGGTCCTCGCGGTCGCTGCTGACGATGCCCTTGCGGTCGGCGACGCAGACGTCGCCGATGCCGGCCGACAGGAGGAACTTGGCGATGGCCACACCGGCCGCGCCCGCGCCGGAGATCACGGCGCGCAGGTCGCCGAGGGTCCGGCCGGTCAGCTTCGCCGCGTTCCGCAGGGCGGCGAGGGTGACGATGGCGGTGCCGTGCTGGTCGTCGTGGAAGACCGGGATGTCCAGCCGCTCCTGGAGCTTGCGCTCGATCTCGAAGCACCGCGGCGCCGAGATGTCCTCCAGGTTCACCCCACCGAAGGACGGGGCGAGCCGGACGACGGTGTCGACGATCTCGTCGGTGTCCGTGGTCGCGAGGGCGATCGGGACGGCGTCCACGCCGCCGAACTGCTTGAAGAGGATCGCCTTGCCCTCCATGACCGGGAGGGAGGCCTCCGGGCCGATGTCGCCGAGGCCGAGCACGGCGGTGCCGTCGGTGACGACGGCGACGACCTGGGACTTCCACGTGTAGTCGTGGACCAGCTCGGGCTGCTCGGCGATGGCGGTGCACACCTTGGCGACGCCAGGCGTGTACGCGAGGGACAGGTCGTCCTTGTCACGGACGGGGACGGTGGCCTGAATGGCCATCTTGCCGCCGCGGTGAAGAGCGAAAGCCGGGTCGAAGAGCTCCTCGGGAGCTCCTTCCGTAGCGCTCTCGCTGAGAGGATTGACGATCTCCGCTGCCATGTGGGTGAGACCCCTTATGTCTGTTGTTCGAGGGTTTCCGCTCCTGGTGTGGAGCGGTGGGCGGGTCCCGCGGCCGCCGTGTCGGGCAGCCGCGCGGGCGCGCCGCACAACGCGCCCTGAGCCCCGGATGAGGGGTGTAAGGATCCTTCTTACCGGACAGACGGCACCGCAGACGAGTCCGTATCCGGTCGGTGACACGACTCATACCGAGTGCTTCCGGACGCGGACGGAGAACGACTCGTCACTCGATATCAGGAAAGATGCCGCAGGCGTCCGTTTGGCTCTGTTCGTGCCGTCCGAATGGCGAGATCGACCGCAGATTCTTCGGTGAACGGGTAGGGCTACGAAAGATGATCCGGCCTTGATGTACCGGCCTGTCGGGTTTCGAGTGCGACCCGTTACCCGATTTTGACATCCGTGGCCGTCGGTTTGAGGCGGTCCGAATGGCAAGATGCCGTAATCACACGAGGTCGCGACACTCGAAGATGCGTACGCGGCCCATTGGCAACGCCTATGGCAACTCCCTCACACGCCGGAGGATCTCGACCATGACCGCACGCTCCACGCGCTGGACGACCGCCGCCAAGACCCGCACCTCCCGTCTTGCCGCGGTCGCCGCCATCGCGGTCGCCGGCTCGATGCTGCTGACCGCCTGTGGCGACCAGACCGACAGCGGCTCCACGAAGGAGGGCGGCACCGCCGCCAACTCCGCCCCGCTCTTCTCCAAGCTGCCCGCCGACATCCAGAAGGCCGGCGTCATCAAGGTCGGCACGGACGCCTCGTACGCGCCGATGGAGTTCACCCAGGACGGCAAGATCGTCGGCGTCGACCCCGACATCGCGGCCGCGCTCGGCAAGCAGCTCGGCGTGAAGTTCGAGTTCACCTCGGGCACCTTCGACGGCCTGATCACCTCCCTGGAGACCGGCCGCCAGGACCTCGTCATGTCCTCGATGACGGACAACAAGAAGCGCCAGGAGGGCCTGGACGACAACGGGAAGAAGATCGGCAAGGGCGTCGACTTCGTCGACTACTTCTCCTCCGGCGTCTCCCTGCTGGTCAAGAAGGGCAACCCGCAGGGCGTCGACTCCCTCGACGACCTCTGCGGCAAGACCGTCGCCGTCCAGCGCGGCACGATCTACGAGGACACCTTCAAGGCCCAGGCCGAGAAGTGCGGCTCGAACAAGCTCACGATCCAGGCCTTCGACACCGACGCCGAGGCCCAGACCCGCGTGAAGGCCGGCGGCGCGGTCGCCGACCTGAACGACTACCCGGTCGCCGCGTACATCGCGAAGACCTCCGGTGGCGGCAACGACTTCGAGGTCGTCGGCAACCAGACCGACGTCGGCCTCATGGGCATCGCCGTCTCCAAGGACAAGACCCAGCTGCGCGACGCCGTCAAGGAGGCGCTCGACGCGATCATCAAGGACGGCACCTACGCCGAGGCGCTGAAGAAGTGGGACGTCGAGGGCAGCGCGGTCAAGCAGGCCACCATCAACGCCGGCAAGTGACCTGCTCGCTCCCCCTCGCACCACTGAAGGGCAGTCGTCATGACTGACAAGATCAGCAAGGACCCGGCCGCCACGCCGGCCGGGTCCGGCCCCTCGGGCACCCCCTACGAGGCGATCAAGGCCATCCCGGTCCGCCACTACGGCCGCTGGATCAGCGCCGTCGTCGTCGTCGCACTCCTCGGCTGGCTCGTCTACGCCTTCTCCCAGGGCAACATCATCTGGGACACGGTGTGGGACAAGCTCTTCGACGAGTCCGTCCTCGTCGGCCTCTGGAAGACCGTCCTGATCAGCGTCTCCGCGATGGCGCTCGGACTCGTCCTCGGCATCGTCTTCGCCGTGATGCGGCTGTCGAAGAACCCGGTCACCGGAGCCGTCTCCTGGCT
>NZ_JBEZNU010000010.1:0-135975 GCF_040653375.1 Streptomyces sp. NPDC047974 | reverse complement strand
ATCAGCGTCTCCGCGATGGCGCTCGGACTCGTCCTCGGCATCGTCTTCGCCGTGATGCGGCTGTCGAAGAACCCGGTCACCGGAGCCGTCTCCTGGCTCTACATCTGGTTCTTCCGCGGCACGCCGGTCTACGTCCAGCTGCTCGTCTGGTTCAACCTGGCCCTGATCTTCGAGTACATCAACCTCGGTCCGATCTACAAGGACGAGACCTCGCAGGTCCTCACCCCGTTCATGGTGGCCCTCCTGGGCCTGGGCCTGAACGAGGGCGCGTACATGGCGGAGATCGTCCGCGCCGGCATCCAGTCGGTCGACGAGGGCCAGACCGAGGCGGCGCACGCGCTCGGCATGTCGCAGACGAAGACCATGCGCCGGATCGTGCTGCCGCAGGCGATGCGCGTGATCGTGCCGCCGACGGGCAACGAGTTCATCAACATGCTGAAGACCTCGTCGCTGGTCTCGGCCGTGCAGTACACGGAGCTGCTCCGCGCCTCCTCGAACATCGGCGCCACCTCCGGTGCCGTCATGGAGATGCTCTTCGTGGCCTCCATCTGGTACCTGGCGCTGACCAGCGTCTTCAGCGTCGGCCAGTACTACCTGGAGCGTCGTTTCGCCCGCGGTTCGACCCGTAACCTGCCGCCCACCCCCTGGCAGCGGGTCAAGACGAACCTCACCACGTTCAAGCGTTCCCCGGAGGCATCGGCATGACCGGCGAGCTCATGGTCAAGGCGGAGGGCGTCCACAAGTCCTACGGCGCCGCCCACATCCTCCGCGGCATCGACCTGGAGGTCCGCAGCGGAGAGGTCTTCTGCCTGGTCGGCCCGTCCGGCTCCGGCAAGTCGACCTTCCTGCGCTGCATCAACCACCTGGAGCGGATCGACGGCGGCCGCCTCTCGGTCGACGGCCAGCTGGTCGGCTACCGCCAGAAGGGCGACAAGCTCTACGAGCTGAAGGACAGCGAGGTCGCGACCCAGCGCCGTGACATCGGCATGGTCTTCCAGCGCTTCAACCTGTTCCCCCACATGACGGCCCTGGCCAACGTGATGGAGGCACCCGTCCAGGTGAAGGGCGAGTCCAAGGCGGTCGCCCGCGAGCGGGCCGAGCGCCTGCTCGACCGGGTGGGCCTCGGCGACAAGATGGGCAACTACCCGTCCCAGCTCTCCGGCGGCCAGCAGCAGCGTGTCGCCATCGCCCGCGCACTGGCGATGGAGCCGAAGCTGATGCTCTTCGACGAGCCGACCTCGGCGCTCGACCCGGAGCTCGTCGGTGACGTCCTCGACGTCATGCGGGACCTGGCCGAGTCGGGCATGACGATGATCGTCGTCACCCACGAGATGGGCTTCGCCCGGGAGGTCGGCGACTCGCTGGTCTTCATGGACGGCGGCGTGGTGGTCGAGTCCGGCCACCCGAGGGACGTCCTGACGAACCCGCAGCACGACCGGACGAAGGCGTTCCTGTCGAAGGTGCTGTAGCGGCGACAGGCGATACGTGAGGGGCGGTACGGGCCCGAAGCCCGTACCGCCCCTTCGCGCGTCCGGCGGCCCCGCGTCCGGGGGCCCCGCCTCCGCCGGTCTACTTCACGGCGAGCAGCAGCGTGTCGGAGGGCGAGCACCACACCGGACGGGCCTCGCCGAAGCCGGCCGCGCGCAGGGTGTCGGCGTGCCAGCCCACCGGCGGCATGTCGCCGTCGGCGTGCTCGCCGTAGATCTCGAAGCGGCGGGCGGTGGGCTCGGCGAGGACCGGGTCCTTCGCGGCGCTCGCCCACCAGTCGGCCCAGTCGAGGACCCCGGCGGCCTTCTCCGCGTCCATCCGGGCGTGCCGCCGGGCCCGCTCGGCGGCGTTGATCCGCGGGGTGGCCGGGTCGATCATGTGGTCGGCGTTCATGAAGACCCCGCCCTCCCGCACGAGCCCGGCGACCTGCCCGTAGAGGGCGGCCAGGGGCCCGCTGTGGAGCCAGTGCAGGGCGGTGGCGGTCAGGACGGCGTCGTACGAGTCGTACGGCAGCGCCCGGGTCCACGCGGGGTCCTTGAGGTCCGCCGTCACGAAGGAGACCCGCTCGTCGCCCTCGAAGGTGCCGCGGGCGATGGCGAGCAGCGCGGGGTCGAGGTCGACGCCGGTGGAGACGGCGCCGGGGAACCTCCGGAGGAGCCTGTCCGTGATACTTCCCGTACCGCAGGCGAGGTCGAGGACGCGGGGCTCCGGCCCCACCAGCGCCTCGACCATGTCGAGCATGACGCGGAACCGCTCCTCGCGGTCCGGCATGTACCACTCCTGCTGGCGGTCCCAGCTCTGCTGCCAGCCCGCCCAGTCGGTGTCGCTCATGCCCGTACCCTCCGTCGTCGACGCCACAGAAAACCCGAGAACGTAATACCCTCAGAGGGGAAACACCAGTTACCCCCTCGACGCCGACCCTAGCCCGCCACCGTAAGGACTACAAGTGGAACTGGCCTATTACTCGGATTACGCCGTGCGCCTCGTCAACACCGAGGAGCCGGCCCGCGGCAGGGACAGCCTCACCACCGTCGAAGCGGTCAAGGAACTCTTCGGCCCCGCCACCCAGATGGCCCGCCGGGTCAACGAGGCCGACCTGCCCCGCTTCCGTGCGATCAGGGCCCGGCTGCGGGCCGTCTTCGCGGCGGCGGACGAGGGCGACCACACCGGCGGCGTCGACCTCCTGAACTCGCTCCTCCTGGAGTTCCCGGTCAGCCCGCAGATCTCCGGCCACGACCACCTCGACGACGAGGGCCGGCCCCGCTGGCACATGCACCTCGCCGACCACTCGTCCAACGCCACGGCCGGATACGCGGCGATCTCCGCGATGGGACTCGCCTTCCACCTGACGGAGTTCGGCGCCGACCGGCTGGGCCTCTGCCAGGCCCCGCCCTGCCGCAACGCCTACCTCGACACCTCCACCAACCGCTCCCGGCGCTACTGCTCCGACCGCTGCGCCACCCGGGCCAACGTGGCCGCCTACCGGGCCCGCAAGCGCCTGGAGGCCGAGCGGGCCGACCTCACCGGCCGCACCGCGGAGAACAGCCAGGAGAGCACCACCCCGGCCGAGCGCTGACGCCCCGGCGTCACCGGCCGGTACCGGCCCAGCACCCGCCCGAGCACCAGCTCGGGCGGCACGGCCCCGAAGACCCGGCTGTCCCCCTCGGCGTCCGGGTTGTCCCCGAGCACCCACCACCCGGCGTCGCGCCGCTCGACCAGCCGCTTCACCACGAGCAGGTCCTGCTGGAGCGGATGGCGCAGCACCACGACGTGACCGGCGCCGACCCGCCCCCCGTACCGCACGAGCAGCCGGTCGCCGTGCAACAGCGTGGGCACCATCGACACCCCCGTCACCTCGGCGATCCCGAACGGCGCCTCGGCCGCCGCGGTGGCTTCCCGCTCCACTCCCGCTCCCCTCGTCGACTCGTCCACTCGTACACGAGTCCCATCCTGACCCCGGACTTTTGCCCTAAGCCCCAGGGGCGCTCGCGAAAACGCCCTTCTCACCGAGTAATCTCCCACTTGAGAAGACGATCACGAGGAAGGACGGCTCAATGCTCTCCCGCCTGTTTGCCCCCAAGGTCAAGGTCAGCGCCCACTGCGACCTCCCCTGCGGCGTGTACGACCCGGCCCAGGCCCGCATCGAGGCCGAGTCCGTCAAGGCTGTCCAGGAGAAGTACCAGGCGAACGAGGACCCGCACTTCCGGGCCCGCGCCACGGTCATCAAGGAGCAGCGCGCGGAGCTCGCCAAGCACCACGTCTCGGTGCTGTGGAGCGACTACTTCAAGGCCCCGCACTTCGAGAAGTACCCGGAGCTCAACCAGCTGGTCAACGACACCCTGAAGGCCCTCTCGGCCGCCAAGGCGTCGACCGACCCGAAGACCGGCGAGAAGGCCCTCGAGCTCATCGCCGAGATCGACCGCATCTTCTGGGAGACCAAGAAGGCCTGACCCAGGCTTTCCCTCTCCCCCTGCCCACCGCAGGTCGGAGGACGTACGGAACGGCCCGCCCGGACACCCCGGCGCGGGCCGTCCCCGTGTCAGGGCCCGGTCGCGACGTAGTAGACGTTGAAGGGGTCGCCCTCCACGGTCTTGACGTCGACGTCCCCGAAGCCGGCGTCCCGGAGCATCCGCTCCGCCGTCTCCTGGCCCCAGGCCGTGCCCAGGCCCGCACCGCCGGTGCCGAGCGAGGTCGTCATGCAGTAGAAGACGGAGAACGTGTACAGCGCCGGGCCGAAGGGGTGCCCGATGTTCTGCTCCAACCGGCTGGAGGCGGCGATGTCGCCCATGAGGAAGGTGCCGCCCGGGCGCAGGGCCTTCGCGATCGCCGACAGGGTCTCGGCCGGCCGCGCCAGGTCGTGGATCACGTCGAACGCGGTGATGACGTCGTACTCCCCGGTGATCCGCGTCGAATCGGCGCACGTGAACCGGACGTTGTCGAGCCCGGAGCGCGCCGCATCCGCGCGCGCGGTCTCGATGGCGGGTTCCGACTGGTCCAGGCCGTGGAAACGGCTGGCGGCGAACGCTCGGGCCAGCACGAGGGGAGCGTGCCCCTGCCCGGTGCCGACGTCCAGGACGTCGATCCCCTCCCTCAGGCGCTCGGTGAGCCCCGGCACCAGGGGCACGATCGTGTCCACGAGCGCCAGGTCGTACACCCGGGCGCTCTCCTCGGCCTGGAGCCTCTGGAAGCGCGGATAGGCCGAGTACGGTACGCCACCGCCCTCGCGGAAGCAGCGCACCACCTGTTGCTCGACCTCGCCCATGAGGCCGAGGTACTGCATGATCCCCGCGAGGTTGTCGGGGCCGGCCGCGGTCGTGAGGCAGGCGGCGTGTTCCGGTGGGAGGACGTAGGTCCGCCGCTCGGGGTCGTACTCCAGGAATCCGCCGACGACCATGCCGCCCAGCCACTCGCGCACGTATCGCTCGTTCAGGCCCGCCGCGTCGGCGATCTCGGCGCTGGTCGACGCCGGGAGGGCGGCCAGGGTGTCGAACAGGCCGCATTGGTGGCCGGCGCTGGTCAGCAGGGCGAGTGCGCCCTTGTTCAGGACGTCGAGGACTTCGCCCGCGAACGCCTCCTGCCTGGCGGCGTCCACGGGAGGCCTCGGTGTTCCGGAAGAGGTCATGACCGTTCCTTCCGCCCCTCGGCAGGCGGGCCGAGCATCCCCTTCTCACGATACGTCCGGAGGACGGCACCGGCCCGGGAGGAGTTCCGGCGGCCGGCGGAGCCCGGGCCCCTTCGTCATGCGGGGGTGCCGGGGAGGCACGGGGGCGCCGCGCCGCCCTCGGCCAGCCAGGCGCGGTACGGGGGCGCCCGGTGGGCCGCCTCGCGGTAGGCGTCGGCGAGGGTGGCGTGGAGGGGCGCCAGCGGGGTGGCGGGGCGGGCGTAGAGGAGGAGGCGGACGGCGAGCGGGTCGCCGAGGAGGGGGCGGACCGCCAAGTCCTCGCGGGGGACCGAGGTCGGCTGGCAGGGGGCCACCGCCTCGCCGAGCGCGATGAGCGACGCGGCGGTGTGGTAGTCGCCGTGGAGGAGCGGCGGGTCGATCCCCGCGGCCGTCAGGACGCGGCGCAGCCCGTCCCATTCGCCGTCCACCGCCGGGTCGACCATCCAGTGGTCGCGGGCCAGGTCCGCGAGGTCCACCACGGGGTGGGCGGCGGCCGGGTGGGCCGGGGAGAGGGAGACGAACTGCGGCTCGCGGGCGACCAGGACGCGGTGGTCCAGGCCCTCGGGCACGGGGAGCGGGCTGCCCTCCACCTCGTGGACGAAGGCCACGTCCAGGCGGCCGGCCGCCACCTCGCGCAGCAGCGTCCGCGCGGAGACGTCGACGCGCAGGGCGACGTCCGTGCCGGGGAAGCGGGCGCGCAGCCGCCGCAGCCAGCCCGGGAGGGCCCGGCTCGCGGTGGAGCCGACCCGGAGCCGGGGGCCGTCGGCGCGGGCGGCCTCGGCGCGGGTCTCGGTGACGAGCGCCGCCATGCCGTCGACCAGGGGACGGGCCCGGCTGAGGACGGAGCGGCCGAGCGCGGTGGGGCGGCAGCCGGTGCGGCCGCGGGCGAAGAGCTCGGCGCCGAGCGCGTTCTCGATGCGGCGCAGCTGGGTGGTCAGGGAGGGCTGGCTCACGCCGAGTTGGCGCGCGGCCTTGTGCAGGCTGCCGGTGTCCGCGATGGCACAGAGCGCGCGCAGGTGTCTCACCTCCAGCTCCATGGGGCCGAGCGTAGGACGGGGTTCCGGCCCCGCACCAGACGCCCGGATCCGCTCAACCCCCATGAAAATGACGCCAATTGGTGAAGCGTCGAGGGCGGTGATGTGGTCGCGTTATCGGGGAGTGGCATTCTTCCCGCCGGGCTCGCGCGCACCGAGACTCTCTCCCGACCCCGATCAGGAGGAGCCCCCCATGCGTCACCCCAAGGTCCTCACCCGCACCCTGACCGCCGCCCTCGGGCTCGGTCTCGCCGTCTCGCTCGGCGCCGCCGCCCCGGCCGGTGCCGCGCCCGACACCACCGCGTACGCCGGCTACGCCGGTTCGGCCGAGGAGGCCAAGGCGAACCAGGCGTTCTTCGACGCCGTCATGACGTCGGTGGCGAAGAAGCGGGCCGCGAACCCGAGCGCCACCGCGGCCGTCACCGTCGTCTACAGCGCCGCCAACGCGCCCAGCTTCCGCACCCAGATCGCCCGTTCCACGCAGATATGGAACAGCTCGGTGGTGAACGTGCGGCTCGTCGAGGGTTCCAACCCGGACTTCCGCTACTACGAGGGGAACGACTCCCGGGGCTCGTACGCGAGCACCGACGGGCACGGCAGCGGCTACATCTTCCTCGACTACCGGCAGAACCAGCAGTACAACTCCACCCGCGTGACGGCCCACGAGACCGGGCACGTGCTCGGCCTGCCGGACCACTACAGCGGGCCGTGCAGCGAGCTGATGTCGGGCGGCGGCCCCGGCACCTCCTGCCAGAACGCGACGCCCAACTCCCAGGAGCGGGCCCGCGTCGACCAGTTGTGGCGCTACGGGCTCGCTTCCGCCTTCAAGAGCTGACCGGCTTCGAGAGCGACCGGCTTCAAGAGCGACCGGCTTCACGGACGGGCCGGCCCACCGCGGGGTGGGCCGGTCCGTCCGGCCCGTCCGGCCCGTCCGGGTCCGGCCCGGGCCCCCCGGGCGCCGTCGTCGTCACACGGCCGACAGCACGCGCCGGCCGAACGCGGCGCCCTCGGGGAGCTGGCCGCGCAGCCGGGCCAGCGCCCCCTCGAAGTCGCCGCCGGCGACGACCGCCTCGAAGGCGGTGCCGCCGTAGTGCAGGGTCAGGCTGAGGTCGGCGCGCTCGCCGAGGGTGAGCAGGCAGCCGAGCGTGGCCTCCTGGGTCGCACCGCCGGCGACGACGGGGAGGGGCAGGTCCCACTCCAGGACGCAGCCGGTGAGGACCTCCCCGCCCTCGCCCGCGGCGGTGAGCGCGGCGAATCCCGCGCCCGTGTACTCGATTCCCCTGACGCGGACGGTGACGTGCCCGCCGTCGGCCGTGATCACGATCGCTTCCGCACCACGGCGGTCCCGGTACCAACCGGTCCAGACTTCTGTCGACTCCGATGACATGCGCGGACTGTAGCGGTATGACCGGCTCCGGCGCGCGGCCGGTCACCCGGTGGCCGGACTTCTCCCGTTCTCGCCGTTCTTGCCGGTGACCTGCGTGGTAGTGGCTTCCGTGCCCTCGGAATCCACCGCTTCGTAGAGCGGGCAGGCGCGGTTCCGGCAGGGCTGCACCTCCCACTCGGGCACCCAGGCCCCGAGGACCTTGTGCCGAGTGGCGATGGTCGCCAGCGGGCGTCCGCAGGCCGGGCACTTCGGCGCGGCCAGCGGGTCCCGGGTCGTACGGGGCGTCGCGTCACCCATACCTCCAGGGTAGGCCGCGCCGCCGCGGTCCGCCCGCTACCGCTTCCTGGTGTACGTGCGGACCAGCACGCCGTTGTCGAAGGCGCGCACGGCGCCGAGCGTGAAGTCGCGGGGCTCGAAGCCGGCGCCGAACATCGGCATGCCGGAGCCGTACACCTGCGGGTAGGTCTTGATGATCAGCTCGTCGATCTCGTCGATGAGTTCGCCGGCGATGGTGGAGCCGCCGCAGAGCCAGATGCCGAGCCCGCCGTCCTCGGCCTTGAGCTCGCGGACGCGGCCGACGAGGTCGTCGGCGATCAGCTCGACGTGCGGGTCGGGCGACTCGGCGAGCGAGCGGGTGGCGACGTACTCGCGGAGGTGGGCGTACGGGCTGGTGACGCCGGCGTCCAGGCCGATCCGGTACGACCCGAGGCCCTGCACCACGGTGTCGAAGTGGCGGCCCCGGGTGTCGGGCTCGATGCCGACGAGGGGCCAGGCCGGGGCGGCCACGGTCTCGGGGTACTCGGTGGTGAGGTACTCCAGGAACTCCCCTGTGACGTAGGAGTACGTGGAGGTGGCGTCGCCCTTCGGATCGCCGATGAAGCCGTCGATGGTGCAGGCGACGAAGTAGGTGAGCTTGCGCAAACCGGGTCCTGTTTCTTTCGGGGGCGTGACCGCGAGCGCGACCACGACAGACATAGTGCTTCATCTGTAGTGGTCGCGCAACCCCTCAGCGGGAACGGTTCCCCAGCGGCTCCTCAGCGGGTCCTTCGCGTCACGAACTCCGCGAGGGACAGCAGGTCCCCGGCGGCCGAGAGGTCCGGCACCGCCCGCGCCAGGTGCTCGACGGCACGGCCCATCCGCTCGGCCGCCTGCGCCTGCGCCCAGTCCCGGCCGCCGGCCCGCTCGACGGCGGCGGCCGCGGCCCGCACCGCCCGCTCGTCGAGCGTCGTACGGGAGTACAGCTCGGCCAGCTCCTCGCCGGAGGCGGTGCCGGAGGCGAGCGCGGCGACGACCGGCAGCGACTTCTTGCGCGCCACCAGGTCGGCGCCGGCCGGCTTGCCGGTCCGCTCGGGGTCGCCCCAGATGCCGATGAGGTCGTCGATCAGCTGGAAGGCGAGCCCGGCCTCGCGGCCGAAGGAGTCGAGCGCCGCGACCTCCTCCTCCCCCGCGCCCGCGTAGAGCGCGCCGAGGGCGCACGAGCAGCCGAGCAGGGCGCCGGTCTTGGCCGTGGCCATGGCGAGGCACTCGTCGAGGGAGACCTCGCGGGGGCCGCGCGCCTCGAAGGCGCAGTCGGCCTGCTGGCCGGCGCAGAGCTCGATGACACAGGCGGCGAGGCGGGCGGCGGCGGAGGCCGAGGCGGGGTGCGGGTCCTCGACGAGGAGCCGGAGCGCCAGCGCGTTCATGGCGTCGCCGGCCATCAGGGCGTCGGGGATGCCGAAGACGGTCCAGGCGGTGGGCCGGTGACGGCGGGTCGGGTCCGCGTCGACGATGTCGTCGTGGAGCAGGGTGAAGTTGTGCGCCAGCTCGACGGCGGCGGCGGCCTTCACCGCCCCGCTCTCCTCGGCGCCCAGCGCGCGGGCGGCGGCGAGGACCAGGGCGGGGCGGATCGCCTTGCCCGCCTGGCCGGCGGCGGGGGTGCCGTCGGCTTCCTCCCAGCCGAAGTGGTACATCGCCACACGGCGTATCGAGCCCGGCAGGGTCTCGACGGTGGAACGGATCTGCGGGTCGACGGCGGTCCTCGTCCGGTCGAGGAGCGCCACGGCGCCCGGCCCGTCGGTGACGGGGGCCGTACTCGTCAGGGTCACGTCTTGTCGTCCTTCTTCGCAGCCGACCGCGTCCACGGCGGCCGGGCGTCGGGCTGATCGGTTCCACGGCGCCCGTGCTCCGGGCGCGCGTCCCTCGCGGGGCACGGCACGGCCGGGTGCCCGGCGGGGGCCGGGCGGGCCGGGGGTGGGGCCCCGGCCCGCCCGGGGTTCAGCGGCGGCGGCTGATCTCGACGTTCTCCAGGACCCCGAGCGCGTCGGGCACGAGGACGGCGGCGGAGTAGTAGGTCGTGACCAGGTAGGAGATGATCGCCTGCTCGTCGATGCCCATGAAGCGGACGGACAGGCCGGGCTCCACCTCGTCGGAGAGGCCGGTCTGGTGCAGGCCGACGACGCCCTGGTCGGACTCGCCGGTACGCATGCAGATGATCGAGCTGGTGCCGGCGGCGGTCACCGGGATCTTGTCGCAGGGGTAGATCGGGACCCCGCGCCAGGTCGGGATCCGGGTGCCGGCCACGTCGATCGTCTCGGGCACCAGGCCCCGGCGGTTGAGCTCGCGGCCGATCGCGGCGATGGCCTTCGGGTGGGCCAGGAAGAGCTTGGAGCCTCGGCGGCGGGAGAGCAGCTCGTCGAGGTCGTCGGGGCCGGGGACGCCGTCGTGCGGCTGGATCCGCTGCCCGTAGTCGCAGTTGGCGAGGAGACCGAACTCCCGGTTGTTGACCAGCTCGTGCTCCTGGCGCTCGCGCAGGGCCTCGACGGTGAGCCGCAGCTGGTGCTCGGTCTGGTTCATCGGGTGGTTGTAGAGGTCCGCCACGCGCGTGTGGACCTTGAGCACGGTCTGGGCGAGGCTCAGCTCGTACTCGCGCGGGGCGGGCTCGTAGTCCACGAAGGTGTGCGGGACGACGGCCTCGCCGACGTGGCCGGCGGAGAGGTCGATGGCGGCCTCCCCGTAGCCGTTGACGGCCTGCTCCGGGCGGCCCGCGACGCCCGCGAGGTGCGAGGCGAGGGAGCCGGCGCGGGCGGCGAGCGCGGCCAGGTCGGCGCGGGTGAGCTCCAGGACCGTGCAGGCGGTGGCGGCGCGCGCGGTCCAGTCCCAGGTGGCGGCCTCGTCGAGGAGGGCGGCGTCGCCGAAGTAGGAGCCGTCGGCGAGGACGCCGAGCACCGCCTCGTCGCCGTAGGGGCCTTCGCCGAGCTGCTCGACGCGGCCGTGCGCGAGGAGGTAGACGCGGTCGGCCGGGGAGCCGGCGACCGCGAGGACCTCACCGGCGGCGACGTCGCGCTGGACGCAGCGGGCGGCGAGCTCCGCGAGGGCCGCCTCGTCCTCGTACCCGCGCAGGGCCGGCAGCTCGCCGAGCTCGGCGGGGATCACCGCGACCCGGTCGCCGGTCTGGACGAAGGTGACACGGCCGTCGCCCACCGAGTGGCTGAGCCGCCGGTTGACCCGGTAGGCGCCGCCCTTGGTCTCGACCCAGGGCAGCGTCCGCAGCAGCCAGCGGGAGGAGATCTCCTGCATCTGCGGGGCCGACTTGGTGGTCGAGGCGAGGTTCCGCGCGGCGGCGGTGCCGAGACTCTGCTGCGGGGCCTGCTCCGCGAGGACCTCGTCGCCAACCGAACCAACGGACATGGAACTCCCTCTCGTACGTCTGGTTTGCGAAAGGAAGCCTTTCAGCACGGAGCGTGCCGACGCCATTACACAATCGGGTGGGACTGTTCGGTGATCTTCGGGGCATGTCGGCTGTTTTTCCGCCGCGCGGCGGGGCGCGGAACTCGGCCGGGTTGTCCGGTTCGGCTCGCACGCGGATCGAACGCATGGCAGCGGAGGAGCGGAGTCCGGTACTCCGGAAGCTCGGTCCTCCCTCTGGAAGGAGCACGCCATGGCCGTTCCGCTGTCCGCGAGCAGGGTCCTCTCCGCACTGCGCGGCGAGGGCCTCTCGGTCGTCGAGGTCGGCGACTGGTCCACCCACAACAGGAACCACAAGGGCCCGTGGGGGCCGGTGCACGGGGTGATGATCCACCACACCGTCACCCGGGGCACCGCGAGCACCGTCCGCATCTGCCGGGACGGCTACGCGGGGCTGCCGGGCCCGCTGTGCCACGGCGTCATCGCCAAGGACGGCACCGTCCACCTGGTCGGCCACGGGCGCGCCAACCACGCCGGGCTCGGCGACGACGAGGTGCTGCGGGCCGTGATCGCCGAGCACGCCCTGCCCGCGGACGACGAGGCCACCACCGACGGCAACCGCCACTTCTACGGCTTCGAGTGCGAGAACCTCGGCGACGGCGAGGACCCCTGGCCCAAGGTGCAGCTCGACGCGATCGCCAAGGCGTCGGCCGCGCTCTGCCGGGCGCACGGCTGGACCCACCGCTCGGTGATCGGCCACCGCGAGTGGCAGCCGGGGAAGGTGGACCCGCGCGGCTTCACCATGGCGTCGATGCGCGAGCGCGTCGCCGACCTGCTGCGCTGAGCCACCGCGCGACCCGCGGCGCCGGGCCGCCGTGCCGCCGGGCCGACCCGCGGCGCCGGCACGGCTCCCGGGCCACGCGCGCGTACGGGCGGAGAGGGCCTCCCGGCTCCCCCACGCGCGCGTGGCCCGGGAGAATGGCCGGGTGGACACGTACGACCTCTCCGCCCTGCGGCCCCGGCTCCCCTCGCCCCTGGAGCCGGTGGCGGACGAGCGGTTCACCGGGCGCGGGCTGACGCTGCTGCTGAAGCGGGACGACCTCATCCACCCCGACCTGCCCGGCAACAAGTGGCGCAAGCTCGCGCTCAACCTGCGGGCGGCGGGCGGACGGCCGGTGCTGACCTTCGGGGGCGCGTACTCCAACCACCTGCGGGCCACCGCGGCCGCCGGCCGCCTCCTCGGCTTCCCCACGATCGGGGTCGTCCGCGGCGACGAGCTGGCCGGGCGTCCGCTGAACCCCTCGCTGGCGCGGTGCGCGGCGGACGGGATGCGCCTGGAGTTCGTGGACCGCGCCACGTACCGGGCGAAGCACGAGCCGGGGGTGCTCGCCGGGCTCCTGGAACGCGCCCCCGAGGGGGCGTACGTGGTCCCCGAGGGCGGCAGCAACGCGCTCGCGGTGGAGGGGTGCGTGGCGCTCGGCCGGGAGCTGGCCGGGCACGCGGACGTGGCGGCGGTGGCCTGCGGCACGGGCGGCACCCTGGCGGGCCTGGCGGCCGAGTTCGGCGGCCGGACGCTGGGCGTGCCGGTGCTGAAGGGCGGTTTCCTCGGCGGCGAGGTGCGGAGCCTCCAGGAGGCGGCCTTCGGCGGCCCGCGCGGCGACTGGTGGCTGGACGAGCGCTTCCACTGCGGCGGCTACGGCCGGACGCCCCCGGAACTCGACGCGTTCGCACAGGACTTCGAGGCGCGGCATGGACTCGCCATCGAGCGGCTGTATGTCGCCAAAATGCTCCTCGCACTGGTGTCCCTCGCCGAGGAGGACGCCTTTGCCCCCGGGAGCAGGATCGCGGCGGTGGTCACCGGAACCACCGAGCCCGGGGATCAGCCGAGCTCCTCGCGGTAGGCGGCGGCCTCCTCCAGGTCGAGCCGGCGCAGCAGGGTGCGCATCATCTCGTCGTCGATCCGGCGCTCGTCGCGGAGCCGGACGAAGACCTCGCGTTCGGCCTCGATCATCTCGCGCGAGAGGCGGCGGTAGGTGTCGTCGGCGGTCTCCCCGGTGAGCTCGTTGACCGCGCCGAGCCGCTCCCAGACGCTGTTGCGGCGGCGCTCCAGGACCGTGCGGAGGCGGTCGGTGAGCGGTCCCGGCAGGGTGTTGCGCTCGTCGGCGAGGAGTTCGTCGAGGCGGGCCTCGGCGGCACGGGAGGCCTCGCTCTGGGCCTGCGCCTCGGCCAGCGTCTCCTGGTAGCGGTCGCGGCCGGGGAGCTTCAGGGCCCGGATCAGCGGGGGCAGGGTGAGGCCCTGGACGACGAGGGTGGAGATGACGGTGGTGAAGGTGAGGAAGAGGACGAGGTTGCGGGCGGGGAACTCGACGCCGTCGGTGACGACCGGGATGGAGAAGGCGATGGCGAGGGAGACCACCCCGCGCATGCCGGCCCAGCCGACCACCACCGGCGCCTTCCAGTCGACGCCGGGCTCGCGCTCCCGGACCCCGGCGGAGAGCGCGCGGGGCAGGAAGGTGGCCGGGAAGACCCAGACGAAGCGGACCACGACCACGAAGACGAAGACCCCGAAGGCGTACCAGAGCGCCTCCCCGACGCCGTACTGGCCGAGGCCCTGGACGACGTAGGGCAGCTGGAGGCCGATGAGGGCGAAGACGGCGGACTCCAGGACGAAGGCGACCATCTTCCACACGGCCTCCTCCTGGAGGCGGGTGGCGAAGTCGACCTTCCACGCCTTGTGCCCGAGGAAGAGGCCGACCACGACGACGGCGAGCACCCCGGAGGCGTGCACCTCCTCGGCCGCCGCGTAGGCGATGAAGGGGATGAGGAGGGAGAGGGTGTTCTGGAGCAGCGGTTCGGTGAGCCGGGTCCGCAGCCAGTGGATGGGGACCATCAGGACCAGGCCGACGCCGACGCCGCCGACCGCGGCGAGGGCGAACTCGCCGAGGCCGCCCGCCCAGCTGATGCCCGCGCCGACGGCGGCGGCGAGGGCGACCTTGTAGGCGGTGATGGCGGTGGCGTCGTTCACCAGGGACTCGCCCTGGAGGATCGTGGTGATCCGGTGGGGCAGGCCGAGCCGGCGGGCGATGGCGGTGGCGGCCACCGCGTCCGGCGGGGCGATCACCGCGCCGAGGACGAGCGCGGCGGTGAGCGGCAGGTCGGGGACGAGGACGTACGCGAGCCAGCCGACGGCCACGGTGGCGAAGAGGACGTACCCGACGGAGAGCAGCGCGACCGGCCGGATGTTGGCCCGCAGGTCCAGGTAGGAGGACTCGACGGCGGCCGTGTAGAGCAGCGGCGGCAGGATCAGCGGCAGCACGATGTGCGGGTCGAGGGTGTAGTCGGGGACGCCGGGGACGTACGAGGCGACCAGGCCGACCGCCACGAGGAGGAGCGGGGCCGGTACGGGGGTGCGGCGGGCGAGCCCCGCCACCGCCGCGCTCGCCGCCACCAGTGCCACCAGCCGCAGTGCGTCCATGCCGCCCCTCCACCCGTCCCGCCTCGCGGTTCGTCCGTTTCTTCCGGTACGCCCGGCGCGGACGGCCGGTCCGGGCCGGGCGGTCGGGGCGACCGCTCCGAGCCCTCCGGTCCGGGGCGTCCGCCACGTACCCTGGCCATCATGATCGAGTGCCCGCACGTAGCAGACATGCCGCGCCCCGAGCCGGCCCCGCTCCACGAGACCTGCCCCGAGTGCCTGGCCGACGGGACGAGCCCGGTGCAGCTGCGGCTCTGCCTGAGCTGCGGGCACGTGGGCTGCTGCGACTCCTCGCAGGGGCGGCACGCGACCGGGCACTTCGACTCGACGGGGCACCCGCTGATGCGGACCTTCGAGCCGGGCGAGGCCTGGCGCTGGTGCTTCGTGGACGAGGCGCTGGTCTGAGTCGCTCCCGGAGGCGCCGGGGCGGTGTCCCGGGGCGGCGTCCCGGGGCGGTCTCTTGCGGGCGGGGCGGTTCGACGGGCGGGCCGTTGGGTACGTCACCCCTCCGCCGGTCACCGCTGTATTTCGGTCCCGCACACCCCTGGCCACGGTCCGCGCCCATGGGCCTACCATGAGTGACGGGCCGGGATCGGGGGCCCCGGGGCTTGCGGCGACACGGCAGGATGGATCGCGATAGCGTCACCGCGGACCGCGCAGCCCCTGCGTGACCGCAGGTCCGGGGGTCTCTCCCCCCGGACCCCGATTGAGCTTGTGCCACCTTGGAGGTGAGGGTGTCCCAGATCGCAGGCGAGCCCGGGACCCAGGACTTCGTGGAAGTCCGGCTGCCCGCTGCGGGTGCCTATCTGTCCGTGCTGCGTACGGCCACGGCCGGCCTCGCGGCGCGCTTGGACTTCACCCTCGACGAGATCGAGGACTTGCGGATCGCGGTGGACGAGGCCTGCGCGATCCTGCTCCAGCAGGCGGTGCCCGGCTCGGTCCTGAGCTGCGTCTTCCGGCTGGTGGACGACTCCCTCGACGTGACCGTGTCCGCGCCGACGACGGACGGCCGGGCCCCCGAGCGGGACACCTTCGCCTGGACGGTGCTGTCGGCGCTGGCCGGCAAGGTCGAGTCCTCGGTCGCGGAGGACAACACGGTCTCGATCAGCCTGTACAAACAGCGCGGCGCGGGGCCAGGCCCGGCGTGAGGAGCGGGGACGCGACGGCCGGCATCCCCGGTCAGCAGGCAGCACGGCCGCATGAGGTCGCTACGGAGCAGCAGGCGGGCCAGATGAGCGAGCACGAGCAGCAGCACGACGGGGCTCCCCCGGCACCGGCCTCGGACGGGAAGGCCCTGGACGGGACGCCCTCGGACGGCACGCCGTCGGACGGAACCGCCCCCGAGGAGGCGCTCCCGGAAGGGCTCGTGACCGAGGGTGACGGCGCGGCGCGGGGTCACCACCCGCAGGACCGCAGCGGTGCCCGCGCGCTCTTCGTGGAGCTGCGGTCGCTGCCGGAGGGCTCCCCGGAGAAGGCCGAGCTCCGCAACCGGCTGGTGCGGATGCACCTGCCGCTGGTCGAGCACCTGGCACGGCGCTTCCGCAACCGCGGCGAGCCGCTCGACGACCTGACGCAGGTGGCGACGATCGGCCTGATCAAGTCGGTCGACCGCTTCGACCCGGAGCGGGGCGTGGAGTTCTCCACGTACGCGACGCCGACGGTGGTCGGCGAGATCAAGCGCCACTTCCGCGACAAGGGATGGGCGGTACGCGTCCCCCGCCGCCTCCAGGAGCTGCGGCTCTCCCTGACGACGGCGACGGCGGAGCTGTCCCAGCAGCACGGGCGCTCGCCGACCGTGCACGAGCTGGCGGAGCGGCTCGGGATCTCCGAGGAGGAGGTCCTGGAGGGCCTGGAGTCGGCCAACGCCTACTCGACGCTCTCCCTGGACGTGCCGGACACCGACGACGAGTCGCCGGCGGTCGCGGACACGCTGGGCGCGGAGGACGAGGCCCTGGAGGGGGTCGAGTACCGGGAGTCGCTCAAGCCCCTCCTGGAGGACCTGCCGCCCCGGGAGAAGCGGATCCTGCTGCTGCGGTTCTTCGGGAACATGACCCAGTCGCAGATCGCGCAGGAGGTCGGCATCTCGCAGATGCACGTCTCCCGGCTGCTCGCCAGGACCCTGGCGCAGCTCCGGGAGAAGCTCCTCGTGGAGGAGTGAGGCTCAGGAGGCGTCCTGGCCGGGGCGCCGGATGCCGAGCGCCTCGGTCGTGGCCGGGTTCACCAGCAGGACGAGCCCGGTCACGGCGAGCGCGGCGAGGACGATCCCGTACGGGATCACGCCCTCGGACTGGAGCATCTGCCAGGCGACGGGCAGGGCCAGGATCTGGGTGATGACGGCCGGGCCGCGGCTCCAGGAGCGCATCCGCCACAGGCCGCGGGCGGCGGCGAGCGGGATGAGCCCGAGCGCGATCATCGTCACCGCGCCGGTCGCCCCGCCGGTGAGGTCCCCGCCGTCGGTCAGCGTCCGCACCAGCATGTAGACGCCGCCGGCGAGGAGCCCGAGGGCCTCGACGAGGGCCACGCCCGCGGCGGCGGCCAGGCGGGCGGGGCGGGGGGTCTGCTCCGTACTGCTCATGCAGGGCAGCGTACGGGGCCGGTGGGGGTGTCCGGGGACCGGGCGGGACTGGGATCGGTACCGCCGGGTAGGTACGCTGGCGGTCATGCGCGCACTTCTCGTGGTCAACCCGGCAGCCACCACCACCAGTGCCCGCACCCGTGACGTGCTGATCCACGCGCTGGCGAGCGAGATGAAGCTGGAGGCCGTCAGCACCGAGTACCGCGGGCACGCCCGGGACCTCGGGCGGCGGGCCGCCGAGTCCGGCGAGATCGACCTGGTCGTGGCGCTCGGCGGCGACGGCACGGTCAACGAGGTCGTGAACGGCCTGCTGCACGGCGGGCCCGATCCGGACCGGCTGCCGGGCCTGGCGGTGGTGCCGGGCGGTTCGACGAACGTCTTCGCACGCGCGCTCGGTCTGCCGAACGACGCCGTGGAGGCGACCGGCGCGCTCCTCGACGCGCTGCGCGAGCGGAGCGCCCGGACGGTGAGCCTGGGGCTCGCCTCGGGGACGCCGGGTACTCCGGACGAGGAGGTGCCGGCCCGCTGGTTCACCTTCTGTGCCGGGCTCGGCTTCGACGCGAGCGTGATCGGACGGGTCGAACAGCAGCGCGAGCGCGGGAAGCGGTCCACGCACGCGCTCTATCTGCGCCAGGTGTTCCGCCAGTTCCTGGAGGAGCCGAACCGCCGGCACGGGACGATCACCCTGGAGCGGCCCGGCGCCGAGCCGGTGGAGGACCTGGTCCTCTCCATAATCTGCAACACCTCCCCCTGGACCTACCTGGGCAATCGCCCGGTGTACGCGTCCCCGGAGGCGTCCTTCGAGACCGCGCTCGACGTGCTCGGACTGAGCCGGCTCTCCACCCCGGCGGTGGCCCGCTACGCCACCCAGCTGCTCACTTCCAGCCCCGAACGGGGCCCTCGCGGCAAGCACGCGACGACTCTGCACGACCTGACCGACTTCACCTTGCATTCGAAGGTTCCCCTCCCGCTCCAGATGGACGGAGACCACCTCGGACTGCGTACGAGCGTGACGTTCACAGGCGTACGCCGTGCACTGCGTGTGATTGTGTGAGTGGAAGGGCCGAAAGTCCTTGCACTCGAACGTTTAGGCGCGCATCCACCCCTTAGAAGTACGGCTGTGACCTAGCCGACACCGAGGAATCAAAAAAAACTTTCCAGAAGGGGTTGTATCCGCTGCCGAGGTTTGCGAGTCTCTTCTTGGCGATCGGGACGGCCCGCAAGACCGGCCTCCACTGAGAGTCAGAACCCCTCCTCAAACCACGGACCACACCGGTTCATCCGGCAGTCGGCCCTTCACTTGTTGAGGGATTCGTGAAAGCGTTCACATTCACAAGCAACTTGCACGTAATAACCAAGAGAGGTAGCAGCCATGGACTGGCGTCACAACGCCGTTTGTCGTGAGGAAGACCCCGAGCTGTTCTTCCCCATCGGCAACACCGGTCCTGCGCTGCTGCAGATCGAGGAAGCCAAGGCCGTCTGCCGCCGCTGCCCCGTCATGGAGCAGTGCCTGCAGTGGGCGCTTGAGTCCGGCCAGGACTCCGGCGTCTGGGGTGGCCTCAGCGAGGACGAGCGCCGCGCGATGAAGCGCCGCGCCGCCCGCAACCGGGCGCGCAACGCCAGCGCCTGAGCCACCTGCACAGCCTGAGGCACGCGGCGCGTACACCGTGTACGCATTCACCGCCCCCGAGCCGCAGCGCGCAGCAGTAAAGCAGTACCCCACAGCATTCGAGCCCCGGACCGATCCCCTTCGGTCCGGGGCTCGCTGCTGTGCGTGACCGTTGGTACGGACCACGCCTCACGGTTCACTTCTGCGGGCGCACCGGGATGTCCAGGACGACCTTGGTGCCGCGCTCGCTGCCGGGCCGCATGTCGAAGGTGCCGCCCAACTCCCCCTCCACCAGGGTCCGTACGATCTGCAGACCGAGGTTGCCGGCCTTCTGCGGGTCGAAGCCCTCGGGGAGGCCCCGGCCGTCGTCGCGGACGGTGATGAGGAGTCGGGAGTCGGGGCGGGGCTCGCCGCGGACCGCACTGACCTCGACGGTGCCGTGCTCGCCGGGGGCGAAGGCGTGCTCCAGGGCGTTCTGCAGGATCTCGGTGAGGACCATGGAGAGCGGGGTGGCGACCTCCGCGTCCAGGATGCCGAAGCGGCCGTTGCGCCGGCAGGTGACCTTGCCCGGGGAGATCTCGGCGACCATCGCGATGACCCGGTCGGCGATCTCGTCGAACTCGACCCGCTCGTCCAGGTTCTGGGACAGCGTCTCGTGGACGATGGCGATCGAACCGACGCGCCGGACCGCCTCGTTGAGCGCCTCGCGCCCCCGGTCGGAATCCATCCGGCGGGCCTGGAGGCGCAACAGGGCGGCCACCGTCTGGAGGTTGTTCTTCACCCGGTGGTGGATCTCCCGGATGGTGGCGTCCTTGGTGATCAACTCGCGCTCGCGTCGGCGCAGTTCGGTGACGTCCCGGAGCAGGACGAGCGAGCCGATCCGGCTGCCCTTCGGCTTGAGCGGGATGGCGCGCAGCTGGATGACCCCGCCGCTGCCCTCCACCTCGAAGTTCCTGGGGGCGTAGCCGGAGGCGAGTTTGACCAGGGCCTCGTCGACCGGGCCGCGGGAGGGGGCCAGTTCGGCGGTGATCTGGCCGAGGTGCTGGCCGACCAGGTCGGCGGCGAGGCCGAGCCGGTGGTAGGCGGAGAGGGCGTTGGGCGAGGCGTACTGGACCATGCCGTCGGCGTCCAGGCGGACCAGGCCGTCGCCGGCCCGCGGCAGCGAGTCCATGTCGGACTGCTCGCCGGGGTAGGGGAAGGTGCCGGCCGCGATCATCTGGGCGAGGTCGGAGGCCGACTGGAGGTAGGTGAGTTCGAGCCGGGAGGGGGTGCGGACGGTCAGCAGGTTGGTGTTGCGGGCGATCACGCCGAGGACCCGGCCGTCGCGGCGTACGGGGATGGACTCGACCCGGACCGGGACCTCCTCGCGCCACTCGGGGTCGCCCTCGCGGACGATCCGGCCCTCGTCGAGGGCGGCGTCCAGGAGCGGGCGGCGGCCGCGCGGGACCAGGTGGCCGACCATGTCGTCCTGGTAGGAGGTGGGGCCGGTGTTCGGCCGCATCTGGGCGACGGAGACGTACCGGGTGCCGTCGAGGGTGGGGACCCACAGCACGAGGTCGGCGAAGGAGAGGTCGGAGAGCAGCTGCCACTCCGACACCAGCAGGTGGAGCCACTCCAGGTCGGAGTCGCTCAGGGCGGTGTGCTGGCGGACGAGGTCGTTCATGGAGGGCACGGTGCGAGCGTACCCGCGGAATTAACGGCCGGTGAACCTGGCTCTTCGGGGCTTCGTGTTGGAGGATGGCCCCGGAAACACCGCGTTCGGACGGATGGACAGACAAGAATGGTCTAGTCCACAATGGACGCATCGAACTTCATACAGCCTCCATCCTCCCCGCACAGGAGGATGGACGAGGTTCCCGGCGCTCTCTGCCCTGACTGCGTCGAGACCTCCCTTCACGGCCGTGGGACCGCACACCCCCGGCCGAGTACACCCGGGCTGCGGTGCCGGGCGGGTTGAGGGTCCCGCCGGGCGCCGCGGCCCGTGGTCTTTTCCGGGGCGCGGTTCACGGGGACGGGTGCGGCCAGGCGAGCATCGCCGACTCCGCCACCGCGGTCAGCTCCTCCTCCGTCGCCCCGTCGCGGGCCTGCTGGGACATGCCCTGGAGCACGGCTCCGCTCAGGCGCGCGAGGATGCGGGGGTCGGTGGCGGCGGGCAGCGCGCCGGCCTCGACGTCCCGTCGGATCCGCTCCTCGATGGCGGCCAGATTCGCGTTGCGCCGGTCCCTCAGGGCGTCCTCCACCTCCGGGGTGGAGCAGTTGACGGCGGCGGAGATCACCAGACAGCCCGGCGGGTGGCCCGCCTCCGTGTACGCGACGGCGGCCTCGCGGAGCATGCGCGCGACGCCCGCGCGGGCGGTCGGCTCCTCCTCGAAGGCGCGGGTGCCGAAGGCGCCGTGCGAGAGCGTGTACGCCGCCACGACCTCCTCGAAGAGCGTCCGCTTGTCGCCGAAGGCCGCGTAGAGGCTCGGGGCGCTGATGCCCATGACCCGGGTGAGGTCGGAGACCGAGGTCGTCTCGTAGCCGTGCTCCCAGAAGGCCATCGTCGCCTGCTCCAGAGCCGTGGGCCGGTCGAAGGAGCGGGGGCGGCCGCGCTGTTTCGTCGCCATGGGGTGAATTCTATAGCGCGCGTTACGGATCATGGGGTACGGTCTTTTCTGTAACGACCACTATGAAATGAGGGGGGCGTCGCCATGGGCGTGCTCACGGGCAGGACGGCACTGGTCACCGGCGCGAGCCGGGGCATCGGGCGGGGCATCGCCGAGCGGCTGGGCCGGGACGGGGCGCGGGTCGCGGTCCACTACGGGACGAACGAGGCGGCGGCGAAGGAGACGGTGGCCGCGATCGAGGCGGCGGGCGGCGAGGCCTTCGCGATCGGGCAGGAGCTGGGGGTGCCGGGCGACGCGGAGGCGCTGTGGGCGGCCTTCGACAAGCACGCGGAGGGGCTGGACATCCTGGTGAACAACGCGGGGATCGGAGCGTCCGCCCCCTTCGCCTCCATCGAGGAGGCGGAGTACGACCGGATCTTCGCGGTGAACGCGAAGGCGCCGTTCTTCCTGGTGCGGTCCGGCGCGGAGCGGCTGCGGGACGGCGGCCGGATCGTGAACGTGTCGACGGGGCTGAGCAGGACGGCGCTGATGCCGGACCTGATCGCCTACTCGATGTCGAAGGCCGCCCTGGACGTCTTCACCCGCGATCTGTCGAAGCTTCTGGGCCCGCGCGGGATCACGGTCAACTCGGTGGCGCCGGGGGTCGTGGCCACGGACAACACGGCCTGGCTGGAGGGCGACGAGGAGGCCCGGGCACGGGTGGCGGCGTACTCGGCGCTGGGCCGGATCGGGAGCACGGCCGACATAGCCGACGTGGTGGCCTTCCTCGCCTCGGACGACGCGCGCTGGGTGACGGGCTCCTGGATCGACGCGACGGGCGGCTCGCTGACCTGAGCCGGCGGCCCGGGGCGGCCCGGACGGGGGTCGGGCCGCCCCGACGGGGGCCCGGGGCGGTGGGGTTCGAGTGGCTGGGGAGTAGCGGGCGGATGACGATGGAGGGGCCGGGAGGCGCGGGCCGTCCGGGGTGCGGAACGGCATGAGGAGGCGGGCCTCCCTCTGCTAGATTGGGACTTTGATTGGTCTATACCACATGGCCCCTCCCCAGCCCCTCACCAGATCGGCAGGCACAGCGTGGAAGTTGTCATCGTCAAGGACGCCAAGGCGGGCGGAGAGCTCATCGCGGACGGCATCGCCGGCCTCCTGCGCCGCAAGCCCGACGCGCTGCTCGGCGTGGCCACGGGCTCGACCCCGATCCCGATCTACGACGCCCTGATCGCCCAGGTCAAGGCCGGCTCCGTGGACGCCTCCCGGGCCCGCATCGCCCAGCTGGACGAGTACGTCGGACTGCCGGCCGGGCACCCGGAGTCGTACCGCTCGACCGTGCTGCGCCAGGTCGTCGAGCCGCTCGGGCTGCCCGCGGACCACTTCATGGGCCCCGACGGCTCGGCCGAGGACGTCCAGGCCGCCTGCGAGGCGTACGACAGGGCACTGGTCGACGCCGGCGGCGTGGACCTCCAGATCCTGGGCATCGGCACCGACGGGCACATCGGGTTCAACGAGCCCTGCTCCTCGCTCGCCTCCCGCACCCGGATCAAGACGCTCACCGAGCAGACCCGGGTGGACAACGCCCGCTTCTTCGACAACGACATCGAGCAGGTCCCGCACCACGTCATCACCCAGGGCATCGGCACCATCCTGGAGGCCCGCCACCTGGTGCTGCTCGCCACCGGCGAGGGCAAGGCCGAGGCCGTCGCGCAGACCGTCGAGGGCCCCGTCGCGGCGCTCGTGCCGGCCTCCGCGCTCCAGCTCCACCCGCACGCCACCGTGGTCGTGGACGAGGCCGCCGCCTCCAAGCTGAAGCTCGCCGACTACTTCCGACAGACGTACGCGAGCAAGCCCTCCTGGCAGGGCATCTGATCCCTCCTCCTCGGGACCACGCGAAGGGCCCGGCACCTGGATCAGGTGCCGGGCCCTTCGCGTACTCCCCGACCGTCAGGCGCCGGTGCTGGCCACGGCCTCCGCCGCGGCGCGGCCGCAGACCCGGGCGGCGCCGTGTGTGGCGATGTGCAGGGCGCCGCGCGGCTCCGCCTCGTTGAGACCCATCTCGACGACGACGGTGTCCGGGCGGGCGGCGACCAGGCCGTCCAGGGCCGCGGTCATCCACGGGTGGCGGTGGAGGTCGCGGACGACCGCGACGATCCGCCGCTCCCCCGCCGCCGCGAGGACGGAGTCCACCGTGGCCTCGGCCCCGAAGGAGCCGGACCCGGTGCCCGGCAGCAGCCGGTCCAGCTCGGCGGCGACGCCCCACGGGGTCTCGTCGCCGACCGCGAAGTTGGCGACCGGGGTGAAGGAGGCGACGAAGGGAGCGCTCGACACCGGGGTGTAGGGCTGGGCGCCCTTGGTGATCCGCAGGGCCCGGCGGGCCGCCACGAGTCCGATGTCGGCGCCGGGCGCGGTCCCCTCCTGCACTGCCGCGCCCGGCACCGATCCAGCCCCCCTCGCCCGGTGCGCCTGGGTCCAGGCCGCCAGGGCGCGCACGCGCGCCGCGGCGTCGGCCAGCCGCTCCTCGGGCAGTTCACCGGTCCGTACCGCGGAGACCAGCGCGTCGCGCAGCCGCAGCACGGTGTCCTCGTCGCACAGCCCGCCGCCGACGCAGATGGCGTCGGCGCCCGCGGCGATGGCGAGGACGGATCCGCGCTCGATGCCGTACGTCGCCGCGACGGCCTGCATCTCCATGCCGTCGGTGACGATCAGGCCGTCGAAGCCCAGCTCCTGGCGGAGCAGACCGGTGAGGATCTGCGGGCTCAGGGTGGCCGGACGTTCGGTGTCGAGCGCGGAGAGCAGGATATGCGCGCTCATGACCGCCTTGGTACCGGCGGCGATGGCCGCGCGGAAAGGCACCAGCTCACGGGCGTGCAGTGTGGCGAGGTCCACATCGATCCGGGGCAGCGCGTCGTGCGAGTCGACGTTGGTGTCGCCGTGTCCGGGGAAGTGCTTGGTGCAGGCGGCGACCCCGACGGCCTGGAGGCCGTCGACGTACGCCACGGTGTGCCGGGCGACCAGGTCCGGGTCGGGTCCGAAGGAGCGGACGCCGATGACCGGGTTCTCGGCGTTGGAGTTCACGTCGGCCGAGGGGGCCCAGTTGAGGTCGATCCCGCAGGCGACGAGCCGGCGGCCGAGCTCGCGGGCGACGGCCCGGGTCAGCTCGACGTCGTCGACCCGGCCCAGGGCGTAGTTGCCCGGGAAGGACGAGCCCTCGTTGACCTCCAGGCGGGTGACGTCGCCGCCCTCCTCGTCGATGGCGACGAGGACGTCCTCCCGCTCCGCGCGGAGCTGGGCGGTGAGCCGGGCGAGCTGCCCGGGGTCCGCGACGTTGCGGCCGAAGAGGCCGACGGACGACAGGCCCTCGCCGATCCGGCGGAGCAGCCAGTCGGGGGCGGTGGTGCCGACGAAGCCGGGCTGGAGGACCGTGAGCGCGTCGCGGGTCAGCGTGTCCGAGCCGTGTACCAGTGTGGTCATGGGGCGCCGTTATCCCTTCACCGCGCCGGCGGTCATGCCGCCGACGGCCTTGCGCTGGAGGAAGAGGAAGACGATGAGCACGGGCAGGGCGAAGAGCGTGGAGGCGGCCATGGTGGCGCCCCAGTCGTCGCCGAACGCGGTCTGGAACTGGGTGAGCCAGAGCGTCAGGGTCTGGTTCGTCTTGTCCTTGTTGAGCACCAGGACCATGGCGAACTCGTTCCAGGCCGTGATGAAGCCGAAGAGCGAGGTGGACATCAGGCCCGGGGCGAGCAGCGGGAAGATGACCTTGCGGAAGGCCTGGCCGCGGGTGCAGCCGTCGATCTGGGCGGCCTCCTCCAGCTCGACCGGGACGGCGGCGATGAAGCCGCGCAGGGTCCAGATGGTGAAGGGGAGGACCATCACGAAGTAGATCGCGGTGAGCAGCGGGATGCTGTTCAGCATCTCGTTGTCGCGGGCGATCATGTACATCGCGATGACCATGACCTCCCAGGGGGCCATCTGGGCCATCATCACGATGAGGACGATGCCCTTGCGGCCCTTGAACTTCATGCGGGCGATCGCGAAGCTCGCGGCGAGGGCGACGAGCAGGGCCAGGAGGACGGCGCCGACCGTGACGATCAGGCTGTTGGTGACGTACGTCCAGAAGAGGTCGACGCCGGTGGCGTTGCCGTAGTTCTCGAAGGTCGGCGTGAAGAAGAAGACCGGGTCCTTGGTGAGGATCTCGCTCTGCGGCTTCAGCGAGGACGAGAACATCCAGTAGACCGGGAAGACGAAGATCACGGCCAGGACGAGCGCGGTGGCGTTCTTCGCGACGGTGCCGACGGTCAGCGGCTTGCGGCGCAGCTTCTGCGGGGCGAGCTCCTGGGGAGCCGGCGCCTTGGGGGTCTGTGCGGTGGTGCTCACTGCTCGTCCTCCTGCTTCAGGATCAGGCGGAAGTAGAAGGACATGGCCACGAGGAGCATCACGATGGTGAGGATCGAGATGGCCGCCGCGACGCCGTAGTGCTGCTGGCTCATGCCTTCGATGTACGCGAAGACGGGAAGGGTCTCGGTGGCGCGGTCGGGGCCGCCCTGGTTCATGGCGTAGACCTGGGTGAACGCCTTGAAGACCCAGATGATCTCCAGGAAGGTGGTGATCATGAAGAAGGGCTTGAGGTTCGGGAAGACCACGGACCAGAAGGTCCGCCAGCCGTTCGCGCCGTCCATGCGGGCCGCCTCGTAGAGCTCGGTGCCCACGGTGGTGAGGCCGGCGTACATGTTGAGGGCGACGAAGGGGACGGAGCCCCAGACGACGAGGGCCGTGATGATCACGAAGGCGGAGAAGCCGGTCTCGAACCAGTTGTGCTGGTCGTAGCCGGAGAAGCCGAGCGTGCGCATCAGCCAGTTGGCGACGCCGAACTGCTCGTCGAAGAGCCACCGGAAGACGGTGACGGAGGCGACGATCGGCATGGCCCAGGCGAAGGCGAGCGCGAGGGAGAGCACCAGGCGCATCTTCTTGCCGAGGCGGTTGAGCAGCAGGCCGATGCCGGTGCCGATCGCCATGATCAGCGCCACGTTGGCGGCGGTGAAGGCGACCGAGCGCAGGACGACGGTCCAGAACTCGGAGTTCCCCAGCAGCTCCGCGTAGTTGTCGAAGCCGACCCAGGGGGTCTCGCGGCGGATCAGCTCACGCCGGTTGACCGACTGGAAGGAGAGGATCAGGTTGCTGATCAGGGGGTAGAGCAGCAGCACCGCCATGGACAGCAGGGCGGGCGTGACGAGCAGGTACGGCAGTAGCCCACCAGGCAGCGAACGTCTGCCGCGCGAGGGCTGAAGGGCTTCCTTCGCGCCGGAAGGGGGTGGCGGAGTCTGCGACTTCCCTGCCGCCCTCCCGGGCGCGTCCTGGGAACCGGCGGTCGCCGTCCCCTGGGAGTCCACGGTCATGGTCTTCTTCCTCGCGGTTCTGGGGCTCCCGCGCCCACCGGGGCGCGGCCCGGGGGAGCGGGCCGCAAATCACTGCAACGACCCGGTGGCGTGGCCGGGGAGAACCGGCCACGCCACCGGGGTGGGATCACTGCTGGTTGATGCGCTCGGCGATGACCTTGTCGGCCTCTTCGCCGGCCTTCTGCGGGTCCTCGCCCTTCAGGACCTTGGTCATGTAGCCCTTGATCGGGTTGGGCTCGGTCTCGACGTTCGCCCAGCCGCCGGTGATCGGCGTGATGCGACCGACCTCGGCGACCTTCACCATGGCCTCGGCGAAGGAGCCGGCCTCGGGGGTGACCTGCGCGGAGGTGTCGACGGGGATGATGCCGCCCTTGTTGGCGGTGCCGTACGACTGGAGCTGCTTCTTGTTCGTGACGAAGGCCAGCCACTCCTTCGCGAGCTCCTGGTTCTTGGAGCGCTCGGCGACGGCGAGGTTCGAGCCGCCGAAGAAGACGGAGCCGGGCTTGTCGGCCGTCTTGCCCGGGATCGGGAAGTAGCCGAAGTCGGCCTTCTTGCCGGCCTTCTCGATGGCGGCGATCGCGCCGCCGGCCTCCCAGCCGAGACCGATCCAGGAGGAGACGCCGCCCTTGGGGACGATGTCGACGGACTGCTGCGGGGTGGCCTCGTCCTTGTCCTTCGGAGCGGTCGAGAAGGACTGCAGCTCCTTGTAGAAGTTCATGGCGGCGGCGGCCTGCGGGGTGGCCAGGCCACCCTTCCACTTGTCGCCGTCCTTGACCGCGAGCTCGCCGCCCTCGTCCCACAGGAAGCCGGCGAGGACGTACCAGCTCTGGCCCGGGAGGTAGATGGGCTGCGACTTGGCGTCGGCGGCCTTGAGCTTCTTCAGGCCGTCGATCCACTCGGTGCGGGTCTTCGGCGGGGTGACGCCGGCCTTCTTGTAGGCGGCCTTGTCGTAGATCACGACGCGGCTGGCGGCCCACCACGGAGCGGCGTAGAGCTTGCCGTCCAGCTCGGCCGAGGGCAGCATGCCCTTGCTCCAGTTGTTGTAACCGAGCTTGTCCTTGTCGCCCGAGAGGTCGGCGAGGCCGCCGGTGACGGCGTAACCCGTGGTCTGGGTGTTGCCGAGCTCCAGGACGTCCGGCGGGGTGTCCTCGGAGAGGGCCGTGGTGACCTTGGTCTGGATGTCGGTCCACTGCTGGACCTCGACGTTGACCTTGACGCCGGGGTGGGCGGCCTCGAACTCCTTGTTGACGCCGTCGATCCACTCCTTGGGAGCGGAACCGTCCATGACCCAGACGGTGAGCGACTTGTTGCCGCCCTCGGCCTTGTCCTTCTTGTCACCGCTGTCGGAACCGCCACACGCGGCAATAGAGACCATCATGCCCGCGACGCCGATCGCCGCGATGAGCTTGCGCTTCACGCCACCCTCCTCAGGGATGCCTGCAACCCCTGCCCACCGCGCGAAGACATACGTCAGGTAGTGCTCGTGGGGCTGGGACCTGGTCTTTAATGGTTTAGACCAGTACCCGGAGCTTGGCCTAGACCTTTAGGGGTGTCAAGGGTGTATAAGAAGGGCAGTCGCGTCCGTTATCGGACCGACACCTGAGGGAGGCCGACGACCCGTGACCGGTCCGTGCCACCATGTGAGCCGCGACAGACGGAGGAGCCGGTGACGGCAGCAGCACAGTCGGGAAGGCAGGCCATGGCCACGGAGGCGGGCAGCACGGAGACAGAGGGCGGGGCGGCGACCCGCACCGCGCGCGTGCCCAAGTACTACCGGCTGAAAAGGCACCTCCTCGACATGACGGAGACCCTGCCGCCCGGCACCCCGGTGCCGCCCGAGCGGACGCTCGCGGCCGAGTTCGACACCTCGCGCACCACCGTGCGCCAGGCCCTCCAGGAGCTGGTCGTCGAAGGCCGTCTGGAGCGCATCCAGGGCAAGGGCACCTTCGTGGCGAAGCCCAAGGTCTCCCAGTCCCTCCAACTCACCTCGTACACCGAGGACATGCGCGCCCAGGGCCTCGAACCCACCTCGCAGCTCCTCGACATCGGATACGTCACCGCCGACGACACCCTCGCCGGGCTGCTCGACATCTCGGCCGGCGGCCGGGTGCTGCGGATCGAGCGCCTCCGCCTCGCGAACGGCGAACCGATGGCGATCGAGACCACGCACCTTTCGGCCAAGCGCTTCCCCGCGCTGCGCCGTTCGCTGGTCAAGTACACCTCGCTCTACACCGCGCTCGCCGAGGTCTACGACGTGCACCTCGCCGAGGCCGAGGAGACCATCGAGACCTCCCTCGCCACCCCGCGCGAGGCGGGCCTGCTCGGCACCGACGTCGGCCTGCCGATGCTGATGCTCTCCCGCCACTCGCTGGACGCCCAGGGCGAGCCGGTGGAGTGGGTGCGCTCGGTCTACCGCGGCGACCGCTACAAGTTCGTCGCGAGGCTCCAGCGGCCGAACGGCTGAAAATCGATCTGAACCCGTACCCCGGCGCATCCGTGTGATGTGTCGGGGTACGTCGTTTTCGGCCAGAACCCGGAGGACATCGGGTTTCGCTCGAATGTCCTTCCCGATACAAGTCCGTTATTCGGACCAGGGTTCCCAAGGGCTGGACGGTCCCTTAGATTTCCACGGCATCAGCCGGTGATCAGCGAGGGGACTTCTTCACCATGTCAGAAACCGGAACCGGGAAACAACCGGTCGTCACACCGGCCAGGGTCGTCATCGCGCTCTGCCTCGTCGCCCCGTTCGTGGCGATGCTCTGGGTCGGTTCCTACGCGAAGGTCGATCCCCTTCTCGCCGGCATCCCGTTCTTCTACTGGTACCAGATGCTGTGGGTGCTGATCGCGACCGCGCTCACCGTCGTCGCGTACAAGCTCTGGCAGCGCGACCAGCGCGCCCGCCGCGTCCGTGAGGGTGGTGAGGAGCGATGAAGGACGTCAACGTCGTCGCGCTCAGCGTGTTCGTGTTCTTCTTCCTGGCCGTCACGGTCATGGGCTTCCTCGCCGCGAAATGGCGGAAGGCGGAGAACGAGAACAGCCTCGACGAATGGGGCCTGGGCGGCCGCTCGTTCGGCACCTGGGTGACCTGGTTCCTGCTCGGCGGAGACCTCTACACCGCGTACACCTTCGTCGCCGTCCCGGCGGCCATCTACGCGGCGGGCGCGGCCGGCTTCTTCGCCGTCCCCTACACCATCCTGGTCTACCCGCTGATCTTCACCTTCCTGCCGCGCCTCTGGTCGGTGTCGCACAAGCACGGCTACGTCACCACCTCCGACTTCGTCCGCGGCCGGTTCGGCTCCAAGGGCCTCTCGCTCGCGGTGGCGGTCACCGGCATCCTCGCCACGATGCCGTACATCGCGCTCCAGCTCGTCGGCATCCAGGCCGTCCTGGACGTGATGGGCGTCGGCGGCGGCGAGGACACCCACTGGTTCATCAAGGACCTGCCGCTGCTCATCGCCTTCGGCGTGCTCGCCGCGTACACCTACTCCTCGGGTCTGCGCGCCCCGGCGCTCATCGCCTTCGTCAAGGACACCCTGATCTACATCGTCATCGCGGTGGCGATCGTCTACATCCCGATCAAGCTGGGCGGCTTCGGCGAGATCTTCGCCGCCGCGGACGAGAAGTTCACCACCGCCAAGGCCGGCGCGCTCGTGCCCGGCGAGGCCGGACAGTGGACGTACGCGACGCTCGCCCTCGGCTCCGCGCTCGCGCTCTTCATGTACCCGCACTCCATCACGGCGACCCTGTCGTCCAGGAGCCGCGAGGTCATCCGCCGCAACACCACCATCCTGCCGCTGTACTCGCTGATGCTGGGCCTGCTCGCGCTGCTCGGCTTCATGGCGATCGCCGCCGGGATCAAGGTCCAGAACGGCCAGCTGGCCATCCCTCAGCTCTTCGAGGACATGTTCCCCGCCTGGTTCGCCGGCGTGGCCTTCGCCGCCATCGGCATCGGCGCGCTCGTGCCGGCCGCGATCATGTCGATCGCCGCGGCGAACCTCTTCACCCGGAACATCTACAAGGACTTCATCAAGCCCTCGGCCACCCCCGAGCAGGAGACCAAGGTCTCCAAGCTGGTGTCCCTCCTGGTGAAGGTCGGCGCCCTCGCCTTCGTCCTCACCATGGACAAGACCGTCGCCATCAACTTCCAGCTCCTCGGCGGCATCTGGATCCTCCAGACCTTCCCCGCCCTGGTCGGCGGCCTCTTCACCCGCTGGTTCCACCGCTGGGCGCTGCTCGCCGGCTGGGCCGTCGGCATGGTGTACGGCACGATCGCCGCGTACAACGTGTCGACGCCGAAGCAGAAGCACTTCGGCGGCTCCTCCGCCGAGATCCCCGGCATCGGCGAGATCGGCTACATCGGCCTCACCGCCTTCGTGCTCAACGTCGTGGTCACGGTCGTCCTCACCTTCGTCCTCAAGGCCGTCAAGGCCCCCGAGGGCGTCGACGAGACCTCGCCGTCGGACTACACGGCCGACTCCGGCGACGCCGGTGTCCGCACCGAGCTCCCGAAGGTCGGCGCCGGCCACTGAGCCGCCCCGCACCACCCCGCAGGCCGCCCGCCTCCCAGGCCGGGCGGCCTGCCGCGTCCCCACCCACCGAAAGGCCCCCATGCGACCGCGGACCACTCCCCCGCAGCTGCTCCTGCTCGCCGTCGGCCTCTCCGCGCTCGCCGGCTGCGGCACCGTGACGGCCACCGACCCGCCGGCCCCCGACCGCGCGGCCCTGGAGGCCCGCGCCCGGTACGCCCAGACCCGCGTCGAGCACGTCTACGTCACCGAGGCCGAGGGCTTCGCACCGGCGCTCCAGTCCGCCGGGGTCGTCGGCGACGACGGCTTCCAGATCGTGTACGTGAACAAGGACGGCGGCAGCGTCACGCTCAGCGCCGAACGGCGGCCCTTCCGCGCCGAGGAGTGCGTGGCCGGGCCCCCGGACGGCGACGGCTGCGAGGCCGAGGGCGACGGCTGGTACCGCCGCGCCGGCGACCGGCACGCCTACCTGCGCAACGAGGACGGGCTGCGCGTCGAGGTCGCCGCCCCGCTCACCGTCCCCCGCGACCTGCTGAAGCGGGCCGCCGCCAAGGCCCACCGGGCCGACGACGCCGAACTCGACGCCGTCCTGCCGAAGTCCACCGGCCCGGACGGGCCCGTGGAGCGCGGCGACCTGCCGCCCGTCGGCGACGGGGCGCCCGACAACTCGGTGGGCGCCGGCGGCTGAGCCGGGCAGACTGCGGGCATGGACTTCACGATCAGGGCCGTACGGCCGGAGGAGTACGAGGAGGTCGGCGAGCTCACCGCCCGCGCCTACCTCGACGACGGGCACCTCACCTTCGGCGAGGACGACGACTACCTGCCGGTGATGCGGGACGTCGCCCGGCGCGCCGTCGAGGCCGAGGTGCTGGTCGCCGTCGACCCCGCCGGGACACTGCTCGGCGCGGTCACCTTCACCGTCGGCGGCGGGGAGTGGGCGGACATCGCCGGCCCCGACGAGGCCGAGTTCCGGCTCCTCGCGGTGACGCGGGCGGCGCGTGGCCGGGGCGTCGGAGAGGCGCTCGTCCGGGCCTGCGTCGACCGGGCACGGGCCCTCGACGGCTGCGTCCGGCTGGTGCTGTCCACCCAGGACCGGATGACGGACGCGCACCGGATCTACCGCCGTCTGGGCTTCGTCCGGGTCCCCGGGCGGGACTGGAGCCCGGTGCCGGGCCTGTCCCCCCTGTGGGCGTTCTCCCTGGACACCTGAGTCCGGACACCTGAGCGAGGGGACACAACATGTGGGGGGTGCCGAGATCGGCGCCCCCCACATGTATGCTCGTGCTCGCTGTCGCCGCAGGGGAATCCGGTGCGAATCCGGAACTGTCCCGCAACGGTGTGCTTCGTGCGCTTTCGCACGAGGGGAGTCCGAGGACCTGCCGACGGTGCGCCCGGTCCGTCCGTTCCGGGTGCCGACGACGTCCGGGCCTCGCGGAATGGGCCGGTGGACGCGGGCGCTTCCGTGCGTGCGGAGGCCTGCCCGCCCCCCCTCCCCCCGCCGTGGCCCCGGGCCGAGCGAGGGAGAGCCCCCACGTGACCATCGCGCCTGCGGGTCCGTCAGCCGCCGAGGCCGCCGCGAGCGAGAGCGACGGCCCCGGGACCGTACTTCTGCGGACCCTGACCGACCTCACCGCCGACCTCCCCGACACCGACCCCGGCCGGGTCGCCGCCGCCGCGCTGCGCGGCCGGCACGCCGGTTCGGACGAGGCGGAGCTGCGCGAACTGGCCACCGAGGCCGCGGCCGGACTCATCTCCGAGGACCCCGCCTACTCCCGGCTCGCCGCCCGCCTGCTCACCCTCACCATCGCCGAGGAGGCGGTCTCCCAGGGCGCCGTCTCCTTCTCCGCCTCGGTCGCCACCGGCCACCGCGAGGGCCTGATCGCCGACCGCACCGCCGACTTCGTCACGCTGCACGCCGCCCGCCTGGACGCGCTGATCGACCCGGCCGCCGACGACCGCTTCGGCTACTTCGGCCTGCGCACGCTGTACTCCCGCTACCTGCTGCGCCACCCGATCACCCGCAAGGTCATCGAGACCCCGCAGCACTTCATGCTCCGGGTCGCCGCGGGCCTCGCCGAGGACGACAGCGTCCGCGCCCTGGACGAGGTGGCGGCGCTGTACGGCCTGATGAGCCGCCTGGACTACCTGCCGTCCTCCCCCACGCTCTTCAACTCGGGCACCCGCCACCCGCAGATGTCCTCCTGCTACCTGCTGGACTCCCCGCAGGACGAGCTGGACTCGATCTACGACCGCTACCACCAGGTCGCGCGCCTGTCGAAGCACGCCGGCGGCATCGGTCTGTCGTACTCCCGGATCCGCTCGCGCGGTTCGCTGATCCGCGGCACCAACGGCCACTCCAACGGCATCGTGCCCTTCCTGAAGACCCTGGACGCCTCGGTCGCCGCCGTGAACCAGGGCGGCCGCCGCAAGGGCGCCGCCGCCGTCTACCTGGAGACCTGGCACGCGGACATCGAGGAGTTCCTGGAGCTCCGCGACAACACCGGCGAGGACGCCCGCCGCACCCACAACCTGAACCTCGCCCACTGGATCCCGGACGAGTTCATGCGCCGGGTGAACGCCGACGCCGCGTGGTCGCTCTTCTCCCCCGCCGACGTGCCCGAGCTGGTCGACCTGTGGGGCGAGGAGTTCGACGCCGCGTACCGCGCCGCCGAGGCGAAGGGCCTGGCCCGGCGGACGATGCCGGCCCGCGACCTGTACGGCCGGATGATGCGGACCCTGGCGCAGACCGGCAACGGCTGGATGACCTTCAAGGACGCCTCGAACCGCACGGCCAACCAGACCGCCGAGCCCGGCACGGTCGTCCACTCCTCCAACCTGTGCACCGAGATCATCGAGGTCACGAACGACGGCGAGACGGCCGTCTGCAACCTCGGCTCGGTCAACCTCGGCGCGTTCGTGGCCGACGGGGACATCGACTGGGAGCGGCTCGACGCGACCGTCCGCACGGCCGTCACCTTCCTCGACCGGGTCGTCGACATCAACTTCTACCCGACCGAGCAGGCCGGCCGCTCCAACGCGAAGTGGCGGCCGGTCGGCCTGGGCGCGATGGGCCTCCAGGACGTCTTCTTCAAGCTGCGGCTGCCCTTCGACTCCGCCGCGGCCCGGGCGCTGTCCACCCGGATCGCCGAGCGGATCATGCTCGCCGCGTACGAGGCCTCCGCCGACCTCGCCGAGCGCAACGGCCCGCTGCCGGCCTGGGAGAAGACCCGCACCGCCCGGGGCGTGCTCCACCCGGACCACTACGGCGTCGAGCTGAACTGGCCGGAGCGCTGGGCGGCCCTGCGCGAGCGGATCGCGTCGACCGGCATGCGCAACAGCCTCCTCCTCGCCATCGCGCCGACCGCGACGATCGCGTCGATCGCCGGCGTGTACGAGTGCATCGAGCCGCAGGTCTCCAACCTCTTCAAGCGCGAGACGCTCTCCGGCGAGTTCCTCCAGGTCAACTCGTACCTGGTCGCCGAGCTGAAGGAGCTGGGCGTGTGGGACGCGCAGACCCGCGAGGCGCTGCGCGAGTCCAACGGCTCGGTGCAGGACTTCACCTGGGTGCCGGCCGAGGTCCGCGACCTGTACCGCACGGCGTGGGAGATCCCGCAGCGCGGTCTGATCGACATGGCCGCGGACCGCACCCCCTTCCTCGACCAGTCGCAGTCCCTGAACCTCTTCATGGAGACGCCGACCATCGGCAAGCTGTCGTCGATGTACGCGTACGCCTGGAAGCAGGGCCTGAAGACGACGTACTACCTGCGCTCGCGCCCGGCGACGCGGATCGCCCGCGCCGCGTCCGCGTCCGCGGCCGCCGCCACGATCCCCGTCCAGCAGGTCGCCGACCCCGACGCGGTCGCCTGCTCCCTGGAAAACCCCGAGTCCTGCGAGGCCTGCCAGTAATGAGCTCCACCGAGAAGAAGAACCTGCTGGACCCGGGCTTCGAACTGACCCTGCGTCCGATGCGCTACCCGGACTTCTACGACCGCTACCGGGACGCGATCAAGAACACCTGGACGGTGGAGGAGGTCGACCTGCACTCCGACGTCGCCGACCTCGCGAAACTGAGCCCGGCGGAGCAGCACATGATCGGCCGGCTGGTCGCGTTCTTCGCGACCGGCGACTCGATCGTGTCGAACAACCTCGTGCTGACGCTGTACAAGCACATCAACTCCCCCGAGGCGCGCCTGTACCTCTCGCGCCAGCTGTTCGAGGAGGCCGTGCACGTCCAGTTCTATCTGACGCTGCTCGACACCTACCTGCCCGACCCGGACGACCGCGCCGCCGCGTTCGACGCGGTCGAGGAGATCCCCTCGATCCGCGAGAAGGCGCAGTTCTGCTTCCGCTGGATGGACTCGGTCGAGAAGATCGAGAAGCTGGAGACGGCCGCCGACCGCCGCCGCTTCCTCCTCAACCTCATCTGCTTCGCCGCCTGCATCGAGGGCCTGTTCTTCTACGGCGCCTTCGCCTACGTGTACTGGTTCCGCTCCCGCGGCCTACTGCACGGCCTGGCGACCGGCACCAACTGGGTCTTCCGCGACGAGACCATGCACATGAACTTCGCCTTCGAGGTCGTGGACACGGTCCGCAAGGAGGAGCCGGAGCTCTTCGACGACGAGCTGCGCGAGCAGGTCACGGCCATGCTCCAGGAGGCCGTCGAGGCGGAGCTCCAGTTCGGCCGCGACCTGTGCGGCGACGGCCTGCCCGGCATGAACACCGAGTCCATGCGCGAGTACCTCCAGTGCGTCGCCGACCAGCGTCTGGTCCGCCTCGGATTCGCGCCGGTCTACGGCTCCGAGAACCCCTTCTCCTTCATGGAGCTCCAGGGCGTCCAGGAACTCACCAACTTCTTCGAGCGCCGCCCCTCCGCCTACCAGGTGGCGGTCGAGGGCACGGTCGACCTGGACGAGGACTTCTGAGCTCCGGATGTGAAGGTTTCCCGCCGGGGCGCGGCGACCGCACTAGAGTTGATCTTGTACAGCGTCACCGCTCCTCTGGGGGAAACACCTTGACCCGCAAGACCCGCGCCCTCGCGACCGCCGTCCTCACCCTGCTGATCGTCGGCGGCACCGCCGCCACCGCCTCCGCGGGGGACATGAGCTGGCAGTCCGTGCCGGTCAACGTCCTCGGCGACATGAGCTGGCAGTAGGACGTACGACGAAGGGCCCCGCACCGTGCCGGTGCGGGGCCCTTCGTCACGGGCGGGCCGGTCAGCCGTTGGCGACGACCGGGTAGCGCGGGGTGCCCTCTTCCATCTGGCGCAGCGCGTCCTTGCGGTCGCGCTTGGAGAGCTTGTCGATGTAGAGGAAGCCGTAGAGGTGGTCCGTCTCGTGCTGGAGGCAGCGGGCGAAGTAGCCGGTGCCGCGGACCTTGATGGGGTTGCCGTGCAGGTCCTGGCCGTGGACCTCGGCGAAGTCGGGGCGGGCCAGCTCCGCGTAGGCGGTGGGGACCGAGAGGCAGCCCTCGTTGGAGTCGTCCAGGTGGCGGCGGTCGGCCGGCAGCTCCTGGAGCACCGGGTTCACGACGTGGCCGGTGTGCCGGACGCCCTCGTCGTCGGGGCAGTCGTAGACGAAGACCTTGAGGCCGACGCCGATCTGGTTGGCGGCGAGGCCGACGCCCTCGGCCGTCTTCTGGCTGGCGAACATGTCGTCGACCAGGGCGGCCAGTTCGGGGCCGAACTCGGTGACGTCCTTGCACTCGTGGTGCAGCACCGGGTTGCCGACGACCGTGATCGGGCGGGACGTGCCCCGCTCGCGGTGCGCGAGCTCACGCGCCTCGCAGTCCTCCGTGTCCACGATGTAGCCGTCGTCGTCCAGGGCGTAGCCCGTGAAGATCTGCTCGCCCGACTCCTGCTGCGCCATGTGCCGCCGCGCCTTCCTGAAAACCCGATTCCGTCGGGGACAGCCTACGGGGCCGGGGCGGAAGGCTCAGCAGACCTCTTCGAGATCGCGCCATTCCCGGCTGTCGGGGCTGTCGGCGACCCAGCCGTCGAGGAGTCCGCGGACCAGGTCGGCCGGGGCGGCGATGCCGCACTCGCGCTCGGGCACCCACAGCTCGCCGGGCGAGCGGTGGCCGAGCGGTCCGGGGTGGCCGGGCTCGCTGTGGTCGTGCGGGTCGACGTGGTCGCCCTCGCCCTCGGCGCTGGGCATGGTCGACTCGGAGCAGGCGCGGCACAGGAGCCGTACCGACGAGGACCAGTCCTCGGCGGCGAAGCCGGCCTCGGCGGCGAGCTGCTCCAGGGCGTCCCGGTCGGCCTCGGTGGCGGCCTCCAGGAGGACGACCCAGGTGGGGACCGGGGAGGGCGCCCACAGCTCGATCTCGTCGAAGACGGGGTAGGAGGGGCCGGCGGTGGTGGTCCGCTCGCCGTTCGGGACGCCGTCGTGGAGGACGACCTCGCCCCAGCGGCGGCCGGAGGACGGCAGCGGGATGGAGAGGACCTCGATGCGGGCCGGGTCGAGCCGGCGGCCCCAGACGACCTCGGCCTCCCCTTCGGGCGAGAGCCGCACGGCGGCGCTGCCCAGCTCCATGCCGGCGGGCTCGCCGGTGGCGGAGGAGGCCCCGGGGACCTTCAGGCCGTACGCCTGCCAGGCGCGGCGGGCCAGCGGCCAGTCCTGGAGGGCGGTGGCGGCGATGCCGACGTTCCACCAGTCGGGGGCGCCGGTCTCCTTGTCGAGGAGGGCGACGGCCCGCAGTCCGGCGGCGCGCGCCTGCTCCCAGTCGTGCCGGAACTTGTGCAGCAGCGCCAGGTTGAACCAGGACTCGGAGAGCCAGGGCTCCAGATCGGCCGCCCGCGTGAGCAGCGCGCCCGCGTCCTCGTACCGGCCGTCGCCGATCAGCGTGAACGCGCGGTCGGTGGCCTGCCGCCACGAGGCGGAGGGCCGATGCCGTACCTTCCCGAAGATCCTCACGATTCCCGCCTGCCGGTCGCTTCACCCTCTTGTTCGCATCCAACCATGCCGGGTCGGACGCGCGCTCATTACCCATGGGTTACCCCGTCGGGGACGAGGTCACCCCAGGGGCTCCGTCGCGGGCGAGGACCCGGGCCAGACCGGCGACGACCTCGGGGTGGTGGTCGCGGGCGGTGCCGAGCCTGAGCGTCTCCAGGGCCTCCAGGGCGGCGCCCCCGTCCTCGCCCGCGAGGTCGTCGTAGGCGTTCACGGTGCGGACGATCCGGGCCGGCAGCGGCTGCTCGCGGTACGGATCGGCCTGCCGCTCGACGACGTGGGCGACGGCCGCGGGGACGCCGGTCATCCGGACCACCTCGCCGCCGAGCAGGGCGATCCGGCGCTGGTCCTCGGCGGGCAGCGGCGCGGTGGCGCCGCCGGGGACGGGGTCGAGGAGGGAGAGCTGGCCGATGTCGTGCATGAGGGCGGCGTACTCCAGGACGGTCAGCTCGGAGCCGCCGAGGCCCAGCTCGCGGCCGACGGCGGTGGCGAGGGCGGCGACCCGGCGGGCGTGCCCCGGTGGGGTGCAGCCGGCGATCTCGGTCGCCCGGGCGAGGGAGGCGATCGTCTGCCGGTTGACGGTGCGCACGGTCTCGTACCGGCGGTACGAGACCTGGGTGAGCAGCAGCGGCACGGCGAGGACGGGCAGCGCCCAGAGTCCGGCGGCGGCGACGCCGAGGGCCATGACGACGCCGGTGGCGCAGACGGCGGAGCCGATGCCGAGGAGGGCGCGCAGTTCGTCGCGGAGGAGGGGGCCGTACGGGTAGGCGGTGCGGGCGCGCAGCAGCAGGGCGGCGAGGACGGCGTCGCAGAGGCCGGTGAGGACGAGGACGAGGAGGAGGAAGAGGACGTAGGGGGCGCCGGTGCCGACGGGGCCGGTGAGGGCGCCGGCGTTGTAGAGCGGCTGGAAGCAGAGGGCGGCGAAGCCGACGGTGAGGACCCGGCGGGCGAGGTGGTCCGGGTCGGGGCCCCGGTCGTCGTCCTGGGCGCGGCGGCGGGCGATGTGGGGCACGATCCCGGCGAGGCCGGCGGCGCAGACGACGGCGACGGTCTGGAGGACGCCGTGGGTGGTGGGCGTGCCGGCGTCGGCGCCGAGCAGGGCGTAGGCGAGGGCGGCGGCCGCGGCGAGCGGGGCGGGTTCGCTCCCCCGCAGCGCCTCGCTCACGGGGCGGGCGCCCCGGCGGGCCAGTTCGCCGAGGGCGACGAGGGTGCCGAAGGCGAGGGCGTTGCCGGGTTCGGCGAGGCCGTGCCAGAGGGTGTGGGCGAGGCCGGCCGCGCCGAGGAGGAGGGCGGCGGCGCGGACGGCGCCGACGGTGGCCGCGCCCGGTCTCATGCGGGCTCCTTCGGCTGGGGCGCGAGCGGTCCCGGGGCGCGGGGCGCGGGGACCTGCGTACCGGCTTCGTCGGCGGTGACGGCGGTCCGCCAGCCCCAGCGGTCGAGCGCGCGGGCGAGGGCGGCGACCATCCGGGGGTCGAAGTGGCTGCCGGCGCACCGCTCCAGCTCGGCGAGGGCGGTGGCGACGGGCCGGGCGCGGCTGTAGGAGCGGGTGGAGGTCATGGCGTCGAAGGCGTCGGCGACGGCGACGACGCGGGCGCATTCGGGGATCTCCTCGCCGCGCAGCCCGTAGGGGTAGCCGGTGCCGTCGATGCGTTCGTGGTGGTGGAGGACGGCCGCGCGGGCCTCGCCGAGGAAGCCGATGCCGCGGACCATCTCGTGGCCGTACTCGGGGTGGAGTTCGATGATCCGGCGCTCCTCGGGGGTGAGCGGGCCGTCCTTGCGCAGGACGCGGGTGGGGACGCCGAGCTTGCCGACGTCGTGGAGGATGCCGGCGAAGCGGACGGTGTCGAGCCGGTCGCCGTCCATGCCGAGCTCACGGGCGATCAGGACGGAGGCGTGGCCGACGCGTTCGCTGTGGCCGCGGGTGTAGCTGTCCTTGATGTCGACGGCCTGGACGAGGGCGCGGATGGTGGCCTGGTGGGCGGCGCGCTCGTGGTGGTACTGGGCGAAGACCCAGCAGGAGAGGTACATGGGCAGCAGGACGAGGAGGGCGGCGGCGGGGCCGTGGGGGCTGCGCCAGAGGACGGCCATCATGAGGCCGACGAGGCCGTGGACGAGGTGCGGGGCGAGGGCGCGGCCGAGGAGTCCGCGCCAGGCGGCGCGGGGCGGCAGGCCGTCGGCGGTGGCGCGGATGCCGCCGTCGAGGGCGGTGAGGACGAGGCAGAAGGCGAGGGCCGCGCCGAGGGCGGGGAGCAGCGCGTGGGGTAACGCTCCGCCGGGGGCGTCGAGGGCGGCGGCGGTGTGGGCGGCGGCCCAGACGGCGAGGGCGGTGGCGGCGGCGCGCCAGGTGCGGCGCCAGCGGGCGGGGGGTTCGTCGACCCGGGCGAGGAGGCCGCCGGGGAGGGCGGTGAGCGCGGCGGCGGCCGGGGGCAGCAGCAGGGCGGCGGCGAGCAGCACCGGGTAGAAGGAGCCGGTGCCCATGGGGACGGAGCCGCCGGCGGAGCGGCCGAGGAGGCGGCAGCGGGCGGGCAGCTCGCAGAGCGCGTACAGGGCGGCGAGGAGGCCGGCGGTCGCCCAGGGGGTGGGCGACGGGGGGAGGAGCGCGGGCAGGGCGCACGCTCCGGCCCCGAGGGCGGCGCAGACGATGTACGCGCGGGCCGTTCGCGGGAGGGGCTTCACGACCGTCACGCGGTGCACGCTAGCGAGGACGGCGGCCGCTCAAGGCGGGCCGCCGTCGATTCCTACCATCGGGTGATACAAGCTGACGGATGCGCGGCGGAGGACCCGCACACCCGTCCGGTCACTCCTGGGCGGCCGGGGTCTGCGGCGTCTGCGCCTCGGGGGCGACCGCGTCCTGCTCGGGCACCAGGTGCCCGGCGCGGATCAGGTCGATCCGGCCCATGACCTTGGCGCGCAGGTCGGTGGGGACCTCGTCGCTGCCGCAGCAGCGCTTGACGAGCTTCTTCACCGCCTGCTCCAGGCCGTACTTCTCCAGGCACGGGGAGCATTCCTCGAAGTGCACCTCGAACTTGGTGCACTCACCGTCGGGCATCTCCCGGTCGAGGAACTCGTAGAGATGATCGAGGACTTCCGAGCAGTCCGTCTCGTGCGGGTCTCCGCAGCTCATGAGTCCGCGCCTTTCAGATCCTTGGACGACTCTCCGGCGCCGGCGGGGACGAGGCCGCGCTCGCGGGCGTAGTCCTCGAGCATGCCGCGGAGCTGGCGGCGGCCCCGGTGCAGGCGGGACATCACCGTACCGATGGGGGTCCCCATGATGTCGGCGATCTCCTTGTAGGCAAAGCCCTCGACATCGGCGAGGTAGACCGCGATGCGGAACTCCTCGGGGATCGCCTGGAGCGCCGCCTTCACGTCCGAGTCGGGGAGGTGGTCGAGGGCCTGCGACTCGGCGGAGCGCAGTCCGGTCGACATGTGCGACTCGGCGCGGGCGAGCTGCCAGTCCTCGATCTCCTCGGCGGCGCTGCGCTGGGGCTCGCGCTGCTTCTTGCGGTACGAGTTGATGAAGGTGTTGGTGAGGATGCGGTACAGCCACGCCTTGAGGTTGGTGCCCTCGCGGAACTGGTGGAAGGAGCCGTACGCCTTCGCGTAGGTCTCCTGCACGAGGTCCTCGGCGTCCGCGGGGTTGCGCGTCATCCGCAGCGCGGCGGAGTACATCTGGTCGAGGAAGCCGAGGGCGTCCCGCTCGAAGCGCGCGTTGCGCTCCTCGGTCGTCTCCTCGGGGCCGTCGTCGGTCCCTGTGTCGGTCCCAGTGACCGGACCCACCTCCTCCAGCGCGGTGACGGGGCCGATGCCGGACCCGCTCGTTTCGGAGGATAGACGAGGATCGGCTCCGCCCGCCGCCCGAATAGGGGCGGCCTTGGGGGCGGGCAGCACGGTCCAGTCGAGCTCCGCGGACCTGGCCCGCTCCGGGCAGATGGTCGAACCCATGCGACGGACTCCCTCTCTCGCTTCTCACACCGACGCTCTCCACAACAGCGCCCCGGGCCCCGGCATTCCCGGGGCGGCGGCGGGGTCAGCGCAGGGCGGCGAGCCAGTCGGCGACCGCTCCGACGATGCCGCGGACGGCCTCGTCCTGGTCGACGGGGGCGCGCTTGGGGACGGCGAAGCCGTGGTCGCCGTACGGGACCTCCACGAGTTCGTACGTGCCTCCGGACGGGAACTCTGCGGGCTTGCCGAAGGGGTCGTTGCCGCCCTGGACGACGAGCGTGGGGAGGCCGGTGGAGAGGAGTTCGGCGGCCCGGGAGCTCTCCGGCCTGCCCGGCGGGTGGAGCGGGAAGCTCAGGGCGAGGACGGCGGCGGCGCCGAGCTCGGCGCCGGTGCGGCAGGCGACCCGGGCGCCCGCGCTGCGCCCGCCCGCGACGACGGGGAGGCCGGGCTTCGCGAGGGCGGGCCAGAGCCCGCGCCAGCCGGTGTCGAGGGTCTTCGGCGCGGGCGCGACCTTCCTGCCCGCGACCCGCCAGGGCTGCTCGACCAGGGCGACGGTGACGCCGTGGGCGGGCAGGGCGGCGGCGAGGGCGGCGAGGTCGCGGGCCTCGATGCCGCCGCCGGCGCCGTGGCCGAGGGCGAGGACGCGGCGGGCCTCGCGGGCGGGGTGCCAGGTGATGCGGGCCTCACCGGCGTCGGTGGGCACGGTCTCGATCTTCGTCACGTCCCCATCCTGCCGCCCGGGGCGGCCCCGGGGGCGGTCCGGGACCGCGCGCCTCGGAACCACGTGCCCCAGAAGCGGGTGCCTCGGGACCGCGCGCCTCAGAACAGCGTGCCGAGCTCCGGTCCCGCCAGCTCGGCGAGCAGTTCGGGGCCGTTGTTGCGGACGTTGCTGACGGCGGTGGCGACCGGGAAGGCCCGCATCAGGCCCTCCGGCGGCGGCGCGAGCAGGGCGCGCAGCTCGTCGAGTCCGGTGGTGGCCGGGTCCAGCCAGGCGTCCCAGCGGTCCTCGGTGAGCATCAGCGGCATCCGGGGGTGGATCTCGGCGAGCGAGCCGGGGCCCTCGGCGGGCGCCACGCCGAGCGGGGCGGTCTCCGCCTCGGTGGTGATCACCGAGCAGGTGGCCCACCAGGCGTGCGGGTGTTCGGCCGGCAGCGCGGGGTCCCGCCAGAACTCGTACAGACCCGCCATGGCCATGACGGAGCCGTCGGCGGGGGTCACGAAGTACGGCTGCTTGCGGGGCCGCTTCTTCCTCCCCTCGACCTCCAGGTCGCGCTCGGCGGCGCCGGTCACCCACTCGTAATAGCCGTCGGCGGGCAGGATGCAGCGGCGGGACTGGAAGGCGCGCTTGAAGGAGGGCTTCTCGTGGAGCGTCTCCGCCCTGGCGTTGATCATCCGGGCCGCGCCCTCCGGCGACTTCGACCAGGACGGGACCAGTCCCCACTTCAGCGCGCGCAGCTGGCGAACCGGACGGCGGCTCTCCGCGTCTTTCAGAGGGCGTTCGAGAACGACGTGGACCTCCTTGGTGGGGGCCACGTTCCAGTCCTGCTCCAGGGTCTCCGTCGGCTCCCACTTCTCGATCCCGAAGGTCTCGACGAGATCCTCGGGGCGCCGGCCGGCCGCAAATCGTCCGCACATGCGTGCCACACTGCCACGATCCCCGAGCCCGAGAGGAGCGGACCGAAGGATGGACCTCTTCAGCCCGCAGGCCGCCCCGCCCGAGTGGCTGGTGATCGCCACCGGCGTCGCCGCGCTCGCCGTCACCGTGCCCCGCCGGATCTGGCTGCTCGCGCGGAACGCGATCACCATCGCCCACGAGGGCGGCCACGCCCTGGTCGCGCTCGCCTGCCGCCGCCGGCTGCAGGCGATCCGGCTGCACTCGGACACCAGCGGCCTCACCGTCACCCGGGGCCGCCCGACCGGCCTCGGCGTCGTCCTCACCCTGGCCGCCGGCTACACGGCGGCCCCGCTGCTCGGCCTCGGCGGGGCGGCGCTGCTCGGCGCGGGCCTGGTCGCCGTGCTGCTGTGGGCGGCGACGGCGCTGCTCCTCGCGGTCCTGGTCATGGTCCGCAACGCGTACGGGATCCTCAGCGTCCTCCTCACCGGCGGACTCTTCGTCCTGGTGTCCTGGCTGGCCGCGCCGGAGGTGCAGGCCGCCTTCGCGTACGCGGTGGTGTGGTTCCTGCTCCTGGGCGGGGTCCGGCCCCCCTTCGAGCTCCAGTCCACGCGCCGGCACGGCGGGGCCCCCACCTCCGACGCCGACCAGCTCTCCCGGCTCACCCATGTGCCCGCCGGAGTGTGGCTGGCCTTCTTCCACGTCGTGTCGCTCAGCTGCCTGATCGGCGGCGCCACCTGGCTTCTCGGTCTCTGACACCCCCGTACAGTGAGGGCATGACCGCAGCTTCCCCCGCGCACCCCGATCCGTCGCACTCCGCAGCCCAGGACCTGTGGCCCGCTCCGTACGCGGGCGGCCCCGTCGACGCGACCGTGACCGTGCCCGGCTCGAAGTCGGTCACCAACCGCGCCTTGGTGCTCGCCGCGCTCGCCGCCGAGCCCGGCTGGGTGCGCCGCCCGCTGCGCTCCCGCGACACCCTGCTGATGGCCGAGGGGCTGCGCACCCTGGGCGTGAAGATCGACGAGGGCGTGGGCCCGGACGGCAGCGGCGAGGCCTGGCGGATCATCCCCGCCCCGCTGCGCGGCCCCGCGACGGTCGACGTCGGCAACGCCGGCACGGTCATGCGCTTCCTGCCGCCGGTCGCCGCGCTCGCCGACGGCCCGGTCCGCTTCGACGGCGACCCCCGCTCCCACGAGCGCCCGCTGCACGGGGTGATCGACGCGCTCCGCGCGCTCGGCGCCCGGATCGACGACGAGGGCCGCGGCGCCCTCCCGATGACCGTGCACGGCACCGGCGGCCTGGAGGGCGGGGTCGTGGAGATCGACGCCTCCTCGTCCTCCCAGTTCGTCAGCGCTCTCCTGCTCTCCGGTGCCCGCTTCAACCAGGGCGTCGAGGTCCGGCACGTCGGCGGCCGGCTGCCGTCGATGCCGCACATCCGGATGACCGTCGACATGCTCCGCGCGGTGGGCGCCAAGGTCGACGAGCCGGAGCACGGCGGCGCCCCGGACGTGTGGCGGGTGGCCCCGTCGGCGCTGCGCGGCCGTGACCTGGTCATCGAGCCCGACCTGTCGAACGCGCAGCCGTTCCTGGCGGCGGCGCTGATCACCGGCGGACGGGTGACCGTCCCCGACTGGCCGGCCCGCACCACCCAGCCCGGCGACGAGCTGCGCCGGATCTTCACCGAGATGGGCGGCGCCTGCGAGCTCACCGAGGCCGGTCTCACCTTCACCGGCACGGGCCGGATCCACGGCATCGACGTGGACCTGGGCGAGGTCGGCGAGCTGACCCCCGGCATCGCGGCCGTCGCCGCCCTCGCCGACTCCCCCTCGACCCTGCGCGGGGTGGCGCACCTGCGGCTCCACGAGACCGACCGGCTCGCGGCGCTCACCCGGGAGATCAACGGCCTCGGCGGTGACGTCACGGAGACCGAGGACGGCCTCCACATCCGCCCGCGCCCGCTGCGCGGCGGCGTGTTCCACACGTACCACGACCACCGGATGGCGACCGCGGGCGCGATCATCGGCCTCGCCGTGAAGGGCGTGGAGATCGAGGACGTGGCGACGACGGCCAAGACCTTGCCGGACTTCCCGGGGATGTGGACCGAAATGCTCGGAGCCTGAACGATGCGGCACTACGGCAAGCGCACCGACGAGGACGACATCCGCCAGCGGCCCAACCGCAAGGGCACCCGGCCCCGCACCTCCATCCGTCCCAAGCACGAGGACGCCGTCGAGGGCCTCGTCCTCACCGTGGACCGCGGCCGGCTGACCTGTCTGGTCGAGGACCGGACCGTGCTCGCGATGAAGGCCCGCGAGCTGGGCCGCAAGGCCGCGGTCGTCGGTGACCGGGTCTCCCTGGTGGGCGACCTGTCCGGCGAGAAGGACACCCTGGCCCGGATCGTGCGGATCGGGGAGCGGGACTCGGTGCTGCGCCGCACGGCCGACGACGACGACCCGTACGAGCGGGTGGTCGTCGCCAACGCCGACCAGCTCGCGATCGTCACCGCGCTCGCCGACCCCGAGCCGCGCCCCCGGCTGATCGACCGCTGCCTGGTGGCCGCGTACGACGGCGGCCTGGAGCCCTTCCTGGTGATGACGAAGTCGGACCTGGCCCCGCCGGAAAAGCTCCTGGAGCTCTACGGCGACCTGGACATCCCGCACGTGGTGGTGAACCGCGAGGAGCTGTACGACGGCGGCGCGGCGGACCGGGTGCGGGAGCACCTGGACGGGCGGGTCACCGCCTTCGTCGGCCACTCCGGCGTCGGCAAGACGACGCTGGTGAACGCGCTGGTGCCGGTGGAGAAGCGGCGGATCACCGGCCATGTGAACGCGGTGACCGGCCGCGGCCGGCACACCACCACCTCGGCGCTCGCGCTGCCCCTGGACGCCGCCGAGGGCTGGGTCATCGACACCCCGGGCGTGCGCTCCTTCGGCCTGCACCACGTCGACCCGGCCCGGGTCATCCACGCCTTCCCCGACCTGGAGCCCGGCACGGAGGAGTGCCCGCGCGCGTGCAGCCACGACGAGCCGGAGTGCGCCCTGGACGCCTGGGTGGCGGAGGGGCACGCGGATCCGGCGCGGCTCTTCTCGCTGCGGCGGCTGCTCGCCACCCGGGAGCGCCGCGAGGGCGACTGACCGCTCCCCCGCCGGTGTTTACGCCCGCCTCCATGCCGGTATGGACATAACCGCACAAGTGCGAGGAATCCGACCTGGTGGGAGGCGGGAACGATGGCGTGGCTGCTGGTGGTGGTCGCCGGGATCCTGGAGACGGGGTTCGCGGTCTGCCTGAAGCTCTCCCACGGATTCACCCGGCTCTGGCCGACGATCGCCTTCGCCTGCTTCGCCCTCGGCAGCTTCGGGCTGCTGACCCTCGCCCTGCGGAAGCTCGACGTGGGGCCCGCGTACGCGGTGTGGACGGGGATCGGGGCGGCCGGCACCGCGATCTACGGCATGGTCTTCCTCGGCGACGTGGTCTCCACGCTCAAGATCGTCTCGATCACGCTGGTCATCGCGGGGGTCATCGGCCTCCAGCTGTCCGGCTCCGCGCACTGACCCTCCGGCGGCAGCGCCGGGGCCACCACATGGCTGACGGCGAGCCGCAGCGCCAGCTCGCAGCCGGCCGCCCACCGCTCCCCCGCGCACAGCGCCGTCGTCGCGAGCAGTTCCCCGGGCGCCGGCGGCCCTGCGTCGGCCCTTCGCTGCGCCGGTACGGGGGCGGGACGGGCGCCCGGCCGGGCGGGGCGGGGCCGGGGCAGGCCCTCCGTCCAGGCGCCGGTGAGCAGCGCGCGCAGTATCGGCCGGTCGCCGGCCCGGACGACGGTCCACTCGGCGACGGCCGCGAGGGCCCGCGGGGGCGGCTCCTGGGCCGCGAGGAGGCGGCGTACGCCGGCGAGGTAGGCGTCGGCCTCGTGCCGGACGAGGGCGCGGGCCAGCCCCTCCTTGCTGCCGAACTCGTTGTAGAGCGTCTGCCGGGAGACCCGGGCGGCGACGGCGAGGTCGGCCATCCGGACGGCGGACCAGGAGTGCCGCGCCAGGGCGGCGAGAGCGGCGTCGAGGAGGGCCTCGCGGGCGGTCGGCATGGGCGCCTCCGGACCGGGACGGTGGCCCCCCAGCGTCGGCAGGCCGCACCTGCGCTGTCAAGGGACGGGAGGGTTCGCACGGCCGCGCGAGACGGTCCGGCGGGCGGCGTCCGGGCGGCGCTAGAGTGCCGGACATGGCCGATTACCACGATGACCTGCGTCTTGCCCATGCCCTCGCGGATGCCGCCGACGCGGCCACCATGGCCCGCTTCCGGGCCCTCGACCTCAAGGTCGAGACCAAGCCCGACATGACCCCGGTGAGCGAGGCGGACCGGGCCGCCGAGGAGCTGATCCGCGCCGGGCTGCAGGAGGAGCGGCCCGGGGACGCGATCCTCGGCGAGGAGTACGGCGTCGAGGGCACCGGCCCGCGCCGCTGGGTGATCGACCCGATCGACGGCACCAAGAACTACGTGCGCGGGGTGCCGGTGTGGGCGACCCTGATCGCGCTGATGGAGGAGGGCGAGACCGGCTTCGAGCCGGTGGTCGGCGTGGTGTCGGCGCCCGCGCTCGGCCGCCGCTGGTGGGCGGCGAAGGGGCTGGGAGCCTTCACGGGCACCGGCCCGGCGTCGGGGAGCCGGATCGGGGTGTCCCAGGTGGCCTCGCTGGCCGACGCCTCCTTCGCGTACTCCTCGCTGAGCGGCTGGGAGGAGCGCGGGAAGCTGGACGCCTTCCTGGACCTCACGCGCGCGTGCTGGCGGACCCGGGCGTACGGCGACTTCTGGCCGTACATGATGGTGGCCGAGGGCACGGTCGACCTGTGCGCGGAGCCGGAGCTGTCGCTCTGGGACATGGCGGCGGTGGCGATCGTGGTGCAGGAGGCCGGCGGCTCGTACACCGGCCTGGACGGCCGGCCCGGCCCGCACAGCGGGAACGCGGCGGCCTCCAACGGTCTGCTGCACGAGGAGCTGCTCGGCCGGCTGGGGTCCGCGGGGACGCCCGGCGCCTGAACGCGCTCCCGTCCGCCCCGGGGGACGCCTTGCGCGCCCCCTTGTCGGACCCCTCTCCCGGTGCAACTCTGGGAGCCCCCACTTGTGCATTTGTGAACCGCTCCTGAGGGGCGGTTCGCCGAGGAGGTGGCTCCATCCATGCTCGTCCGTGACGCCATGAGCACGGTGGTCCTCACCATCGGACCCGCCCACACACTCCGGCAGGCCGCCCGGCTGATGTCGGCCCGCCGGGTCGGCGCGGCCGTCGTCCTGGACGGCGACGCCGGGCTCGGCATCCTCACCGAGCGCGACATCCTCAACTCGCTCGGCCGGGGAGAGGACCCCGACCGGGAGCCGGCCGGCTCCCACACCACCCACGAGGTGGTCTTCGCCGCCCCCGGCTGGACCCTCCAGGAGGCGGCCGAGGCGATGACCCGCGGCGGCTTCCGCCACCTCGTGGTCCTCGACGACCTGGGACCGGTCGGCATGGTGTCCGTCCGCGACATCATCCGCTGCTGGCTGCCGGCCCACAGCGTGGCCGACTGAAATTCCCCCCGCTGTTACCCTGACCCTCATGAGCGACCTGTTGGAACGACTGCGCGGACGCGGCTGGCGGATGACCGCCCAGCGCCGTGTCGTCGCCGAGGTCCTCGACGGCGACCACGTGCATCTCACCGCCGACGAGGTGCACGCCCGCGCCGTCGAGCGCCTGCCCGAGATCTCCCGTGCCACCGTCTACAACACGCTGGGCGAGATGGTGACGCTCGGTGAGGTCATCGAGGTCGCCACCGACGGCCGCGCCAAGCGGTACGACCCCAACGCCCACCGGCCCCACCAGCACCTGATCTGCGCCGGCTGCGGCGCCATCCGGGACGTCCACCCGGCGGGCGACCCGCTGAAGGACCTGCCGGACGCGGAGCGCTTCGGCTTCACCATCTCGAACGTCGAGGTCACCTACCGCGGCCTCTGCCCGAACTGCGCGGCGGCCTAGCCGTCCACCGAGAAGGGGCGCCCCGCCGGGGCGCCCCTTCTTCGTGTGCCCGCGCCTCCGGACACACCGAAACGCCGAAGGCCCGGATCGTATGGATACGATCCGGGCCTTCGGGCTACTGAGTAGCGGGGACAGGATTTGAACCTGCGACCTCTGGGTTATGAGCCCAGCGAGCTACCGAGCTGCTCCACCCCGCGTCGGTGAACACCACTTTACGGGACTGTCGTGACAGGAGCAAATCGCGTTTACGCCGTGAGCTCCTGGTGCAGCGCCTCGCTGAGCCGCGCCGCCCGCTCGGCGACCTCGGCCGGGCCGAGCTCCACGGCGTGGGCGCACCACTTGCGGCCCTCGGACAGCTCGCCCCGGCGGGCGGCGAGCAGCGCGAGGCGGAGCGCGGCGCGGCCGTGCCCGGCCCGGGCGGCCCGGGTCCACCAGAGGGCGGCCTCGCGCTCGCTGCCCTCGCGGGCGAGGAGCAGACCGAGGTTGAAGGCGCCGTTGCGGCTGCCGGCCTCGGCGGCCTCCCGGTACCAGCGGGCGGCCCCGGTGAGGTCGCCCCGGCCGGCGGCGAGCATGCCGACCCGGACCTGGGCGCGCCGGTGGCCCTGCTGGGCGGCCCGCTCGTACCACTCCTCGCACTCGGTCTTCTGGTCCACGGGCGCGCCGAGGACCACCGGACCGGGGTCGGGGCGGCGGGCGTCCAGGAGGGTGGCGAGCCGGAAGGCGGCCTCGGCGCTGCCGCCGCCCGCCGCGCAGCGCAGGTGGCGCTCGGCGGTCCGCTCGTCGCCGTCGCGCAGGGCGGCGATGCCGACCTGGAGGGCGGCCTCGGTGTGCCCGGCGGCGGCGGCCCGTTCGTACCAGGCGAGCGCGGAGCGGTCCTCGTCGCGGCCCGCGTGGATGATGCCGAGGTTGAAGGCGGCGTCCACGGAGCCGGCCTCGGCGGCCTTGGAGAACCACGGCTCGGCGCCGCCCGCGTCCCCGGCCTGGAGGAGCAGCACGGCGAGCGCGTTGGCGGCCTCGCGGTGGCCGGCGTAGGCGGCGCGGCGGTACCACTGCTCGGCCTGCGGGAGGCGGTCCTGGGCGGCGCAGAGCAGGCCGAGGTTGTAGGCGCCGTTGACGTCCCCGGCGTCCATGGCGGCGCGGTACCAGCGCTCGGCGGTCTGCTGCTCGCCGCGGGCGGCGTGCAGGGCGCCGAGCGCGTTGGCGGCGTTGCCGTCGCCGTCCTGGGCGGCGCGCAGCCACCAGACGGCGGCGCTCTCCTCGTCGCCCGCGTCGCGCAGCAGGAAGCCGAGGGCGCAGGCGGCCTTCGCCTCGCCCTCCTTGGCGGAGCTGAGGTACCAGCGGCCGGCCTCCTTCAGCTCGCCGCGCTGTTCCAGGATGGCTCCGAGGTGCAGCGCGGCCCGCCGGTGTCCCCGGGCCGCCGCCTGCCGGAACCACTGCTCGGCCTCGCCGAGCGGCCCGGCGCCGCCGGTCTCGCCTGCCCGGGCCGGGGCGGGCACGGGGACGGGCGGCCGGTCGTCGCCGGCGCGCGCGGGGTCGGCCGCGCGCAGGCGGCCGGCCGTGTCGTACGCGTGGCCGGCGCGGCCCGTGGCGGTGGTGGGGCCGTAGGCGTGCGGGCCCCGCAGGGTCTCGGTGGCGCGGCGCTCCAGGGCGAGGGCGAGGCGGTAGGCGGCCTCGCGGTGGCCCTGCTCGGCGGCGGCGCGCAGCCAGCGCTCGGCGCCGACGTCGCTGCGGTGCTCCAGGAGGTCGGCGAGGGCGTAGGCGCCCAGGGCGTGGCCCTGTTCGGCGGCCTGGCGGAGCCAGTACTCGGCGGCGGGCTCGTCGCCCCGCTCACGGTGGAGGCGGCCCAGGGCGTGCGCGGCCGGCGCGGAGCCGGCGACGGCGGCGACCCGCCACCAGCCGGCGGCCTCGTCGGGGTAGCCGCGCTGGTGGAGGAGGACGCCGAGGTTGTTGGCGGCGGCGCGGTCGCCCTCGGCGGTGGCGCCGCGCAGGAAGGGCTCGGCGCCGTCGAGGTCGCCGCGGCGGAGCAGGAGGGCGCCGAGGGCGCTCATGGCGTCGGTGTCACCGCGCTCGGCGGCCCTGCGGTGCCGGCCCTCGGTCTCGGCCTCGGTCTCGGCCTCGGTGTCCGGTCCGGCGTCCGGGACGGCCCCGGCTCGGGGGGTGCTGTCGACGACGACCGCATCGACGGCCGGCACGGCCTCGATGATCTCGTCCGCGGCATTTCTGGCGTGCCGCTGCACAAACCGCCCTGTCTCCAACAGAGTTGCCCTGTCCCCCATAAATACCATCGTCGCACCACCCGCAACCCGCGCACACCCGGTATACCGCAGCCCGTGAGGTCACCTCAGCGTTTTGTCGACATGCCCACAGAGAGACAAGTCAAACACGTCAGGCCTCAACTCGCCCCTTCCGTACCGCTCTTCGATGCCCTCCGTCATGCCGACACGCGACGAGGGCCCGGATCCTTATGGATCCGAGCCCTCGTGTCAGTAGCGGGGACAGGATTTGAACCTGCGACCTCTGGGTTATGAGCCCAGCGAGCTACCGAGCTGCTCCACCCCGCGTCGGTGAAGTAACACTATCACGACGCGGGGTGAATCTCGCAGGTCAGCTGCCCTCGGCCGGCTTCTCGGCCGGCTTCTCGGCACCGCCCGCACCGGACGGCTGGAGCTTGGCACCGGCCTCGGCGGCCTTCTCCAGTGCGTCCTGGAGGTCCTCCTGGGCCTTGCCGTAGGCGGCCCAGTCCTGCTTCGCCAGTGCCGCCTCGCCCGCGTCGTACGCCTTCTGGGCGTCGGCGATGGCCTGCTTCAGCGCCGCGTCCGCCGAGGCCGGCGGCTGCGGGGTGGTCGGCGGCTGCTCGGTGCCCGGCGGGGTCGTCGGCGGGGTCGTGCCCTCCACGCCGAAGACCGCGTTGAGCGCCTCCGTGAGGGTGTTCTCGAACACCGTGGTGTCCTTGGTGGTGTCGCCGCCCGGCTGGTCGGCGTCCACGTACGACACCGCGACCTTCTTCAGGAGCGGGTAGAGCGCGTTCCGCCCCTGGGCGTAGACCGGCTCCACGTACAGGAACCCGCCGTCGAGCGGCACGGTCAGCAGGTTGCCGTACTGGATGTCCGAGTCGGCGCCCCGCATGTCACGGACGAAGGTGGCGACGTCGGGCAGGCTGTTGAGCTTGCTCTGGACCTGCGCCGGGCCGGGCACGTCCTCGGTGACCCGGAGCAGCCTCAGCCGGCCGTACTCCTTGCTGGTGGCGTCGGCGTCGACCGCCATGAAGCCGCCGAGGTTGGGCCGCCCGTTGGGGGTGAAGGTCGTGGTCAGCGAGAAGCGCTGCTCCGCGTCCCCGGGCATCTTCATGCTCAGGTAGTACGGCGGCACCGCCACGTTGTCCTTGTTGGTCGGGTCGTTCGGCACCTGCCAGGCGTCCGAGCCGCTGTAGAACTGGGCCGGGTCGGTGACGTGGTAGCGGGTCAGCAGCTCGCGCTGGACCTTGAACATGTCCTGCGGGTAGCGCAGGTGCTCCAGGAGGTCGCCCTTGACCTCGGACTTGGGCTTCACCGTGTCGGGGAAGGCCTTCATCCAGGTCTTCAGGACCGGGTCCTCGGTGTCCCACTGGTAGAGGGTGACCGTGCCGTCGTAGGCGTCGACGGTGGCCTTCACCGAGTTGCGGATGTAGTTGACCTGGTTCTGCTGGGCCACGACCGCGCGCTGCTGGTTGCCGACGGTCAGCGAGTCGGCGGTGGTGTCGCCGAGCGTGGTCCGCGAGGCGTACGGGTAGCCGTTGGTGGTCGTGTACGCGTCGACGATCCACTTGATCTTGCCCTCGACGACCGCCGGGTAGGCGTCGCCGTCGATGGTCAGCCACGGGGCGACGGCCTCGACGCGCTGCTTGGGCGTGCGGTTGTACAGGATCCGCGAGCCGTCGCCGATGGCCCCGGAGTAGAGGATCTGCGGCTCGCTGAAGGCCACCGCGTAGGCCGCGCGGTTGAAGGCGCTCTCCAGGCTGACGCCGCTGTTGCCCTCGTAGCTGGTGGTCTTCTCGCCGTTCTCCTCGTAGTCCAGCTCCTTCTGGGGGCCGCCCACGATCGAGTACTGGTCGGTCTTCTCGCCGTAGTAGATCTTCTGCTGGTACTTCCCGAGCTCACCCGTGGTCGGCAGGCCCGACTCGGTGAAGACCGGGGAGCCGTTGGCGTCGGTCTGGGTGCCGCGGGCCATGATGGCGCCGTAGCCGTGGGTGTAGGTGAAGTGGTCGTTGATCCAGTTCCGCTTCGGGATGCCGCGGATGTTCAGCTCGCGCAGACCGATGACGACGTCCTGGCCCTGGTAGCGGTCCACGTCGAGCGTCGTCGGGAACTGGTAGTACTTCCGCTTCTGCTCCAGCTGCTGGAAGGTCGGCGAGACGATGTTCGGGTCGAGGATGCGGTAGGCGGCCGCCGTGTCGGCGTCCGCGCGCAGCTTGTCCTTGGCCTTCACCGTCGACTTGCCCGAGTAGTTCTCCAGCTTGGTGTCGTCGATCGCGTACGCCTTGCGGGTCGCGTCGATGTTGTTCTGGATGTACGGGGCTTCCTTGGCCTGCTCGTTCGGCTGGACCTGGAACTTCTGCACGATCGCCGGGTACAGGCCGCCGATGAGGACGGCGGAGAGCACCATCAGGCCGAAGCCGATGACCGGCAGCTGCCAGGTGCGGCGCCACAGGGTGGCGAAGAAGAGCACGGCGCAGATGACGGCGATGCAGAAGAGGATCGTCTTCGCCGGCAGGTAGGCGTTGGCGTCGACGTACCGGAGGCCCGTCCAGTTGCCGGTGGCCTTGAAGTCGCTGGACTTCACCGCCAGGCCGTACCGGTCGAGCCAGTACGCCACGGCCTTCAGCGTCACGAAGACGCCGAGCAGCACCGAGAGGTGGCCGGTGGCGGCGGCGGTCGCGCGGGCGCCGGGGCTGGTGACCCGCAGCCCGCCGTACAGGTAGTGGGTGATCGCCGCGGCGATCAGCGAGAGCACCACCGCGGCGAAGCCGAACGCCAGCAGGAAGCGGTACCAGGGCAGGTCGAAGGCGTAGAAGGAGACGTCCTTGCCGAACTGGACGTCCTTCTCACCGAAGTCCACGCCGTTGACCCACATGAGCCAGGTGCGCCACTGGCCGGAGGCGGAGGCGCCGGCGATCAGCCCGACCAGGGCGGTGATCGCGAGCAGCACCCACTTCTTGAACGGGGCGACGCCCATCCGGTACCGGTCGAGGCTCTGCTGCTCCAGCGACATCGCGCTGAGCGGCGGGCGGAGCCGGTACGCCAGCCAGATGTTGAGGCCGACGACGAGGCCCATCAGCAGCCCGAAGACCGCGAACAGGCCGATCTTGGTCCACAGGGTGGTGGTGAACACGGACGAGTAGTGGACCGAGCGGTACCAGAGCCAGTCCGTCCAGAACCCGGCGAACATCACGAACGCCATGGCCAGGACGGCCAGGACGCCCAGTGTCATCAGCAGGGTGCGGGCCCGCCGGGACGGCCGGCCGACTCTGATCCTTGGCCCGGACGGGCTGCCGCCACGGTCCGGCATCTGGAAAGCCAACGTGCGCCCCTCGGTGTTGATGCGTCGGAAAGCGGGCCCCGCGATCGTAGGGCCCACTGGTGCAACTTACTGACGCTTTACCTAGTTCCCGTCTCCGGGGGAAGAGGAGGCAGGATATTGGTCATGTCCAACCTTTCCCCCTCGGGCCCGCCGATGGCCTCCAGTCCCCTCACCCGTGCGGTGCTCGAGATCGACGAGTACGCCTCGGGCCTCGGCTGGGACCGGCCCGCCCGCCTCTTCGCCCTGGTCGACACCGCCCGGCTGCGCGCCCAGGCGCCCTCGCTGAAGCTCGGCGAGGACGCGACCGCCTACACCCCCATCGAGCAGGAGGAGATCCCCAAGGGCAAGCCGCTCGACGAGTTCCTCGGCACCATCGCCTGGCCGGACGGGGTGGCCGGCTGCGCCCTCACCGTGGAGCGGCTGATGCTGCCGCCGTCGGCGGAGGCCCAGGTCCCCAAGGACCTGAGCGGCGCCAAGCTGAACAAGTGGGTGGCCGCGCACCCGGACCGCCAGGAGGTCCGGATGACCGTGGCCGTGCTGCGGACCGGCGCCCGGGAGGCGGCGATCCGGCTGCGCGAGAAGGACTCGCCGACCGAGGTGCTGACCGGCCCGGACCTGGTGCCGGGGCTGGCCGACGCGCTCGCGGCGACCTTCGAGGGCTGAGCGGTACGGGTACGGGGCCCCGCGCGGGGTCCCGTACCGGTTCAGCTCTTCGAGCAGCTCGGGAGGCCCGCCGTGTCGCCCTTGCGGAGCTTCTCCAGCGACTTGGTGGCGTCGTCGATGGTGTCGACCTTGACGAGGGTGAGCCCGTCGGGCGTGTCGTCGGCCGCCGTGGCGCAGTTGTCGGCCGGGGTGAGGAAGTACTCGGCGCCGGCGTTCCGCGCGCCGACCAGCTTCATCTGGATGCCGCCGATCGGGCCGACCTTGCCGTCGTCGTCGATGGTGCCGGTGCCCGCGACGAACTTCCCGCCGGTGAGGCTCTCCGGGGTCAGCTTGTCGACGATGCCGAGCGCGAACATCAGGCCCGCGCTGGGGCCGCCGACGTCGGCCAGCTTGATGTCGATGGTGAACGGGAAGACGTGGTCGGTGCCGGCCTGGATGCCGACGATCGCCCGGTCGCCCTCCTCGGACTTCACGGTGGTGACGGCGACCTTCCGGGTGACGGTCGCCTCCTTGTGCGCCTTCTCGGCGGCGGCCGCCTCCTTGGCCGGGACGATCGTGAACTCGACCTTCTGGCCCGGCTTCCGCTTGGTCACCTGCGCGGCGACGTCGGCCGGCTTGGTGACCGGCACGCCGTCGACGGCCTTGATCACGTCACCGGCGTGCAGGGTGCCCTCCGCCGGGGAGTCCTTCACCACGGAGGCGACGACGACCCGGGTGGTGAAGGGGATGCCGAGCTCGTCGAGGGCGGCGACCTTGGCGCTCTCCTGCGACTGGGAGAACTCCTCGGCGTTCTCCTGGCTCGACTCCTCCTCCGTCTTCCCGTCCGGGTAGAGGGTGTCGTGCGGCACCACCACGTTGTCGTGGGTCAGCCAGCCGTAGACCGCCTCGACGGCGTTCATCTTGTAGTCCGCGCTGGTGACCCTGACCGTGGTCATGTTGAGGTGGCCGTCGGTCGGGTAGGTCTTGCGACCGGAGATCTGGAGGACCGGCTCGCCGCGCGCCTCGCCGAGGGTGTTGACCGTGGGCCCGGGGCTCATCTCCGAGTACGGCACCGGGATCAGGACGCCGGCGATCAGCAGGCAGATCAGGACCAGGGTGGAGGCGAGCATCGTCGCGGTGCGGCGTGGCATGGAACGACAGTACGGGACTCGCCTGTGCGCGCACCCCTGGGGCGGTCCGTACGGGACGCCGCCGGGCCTCCGTCAGGGGCCGGTCAGGACTCCGCGGGGGCGGGCTCGGCCACGGGCCGGAACGGAGCGGAATCGGGTGCGGTGGGGTGGGAACGCTCCATGGCGTCCCTGAAGCGGGCGTAGCCGGCGAGTTCGGCCACGTCACCTATCGTCTTGTTCCTCTGGACCCAGCTTCCCCATATCGCCGCGCCGACGACTGCGAAAAGCGGAATCAGCAACCAGGCCAGCACTGCCATCCCGACCTCCCATCCCCAGTGAGTTGATCAGCAGATTATTCATCTGTGCCACCAACGCTCGGGCCTGGGGGCCGGTTACGCAAATCGGGCGTTCGGCTACACCGTGTCGGCGCGCCTGCTTGCCACCCGTACAAGCCTCTCAAGGGGCCCCTCAGGGGGGCTCCCACCCTCCCCCGGACTCCGTCCGGGGGGGACCCCCAGCCTCGGGGCGAGGGCTCAGCAGGCTCCCACCCTCCCCCAGACTCCGTCCGGGGGGACCCCCAGCCTCGGGGCGAGGGCTCAGCAGGCTCCCACCCACTCCTCTGTGCCGTCCGAGAAGGTCTGGTGCTTCCAGATCGGGACCTCGTGCTTGAGGTCGTCGATCAGCTTGCGGCAGGCCTCGAAGGCCTCGCCGCGGTGGGGGCAGGAGACGGCGACGACGACCGCCAGGTCGCCGACCTCCAGGTCGCCCACGCGGTGGACCGCCGCCAGGGCGCGGACCGGGTAGTTCGCGACGACCTTCTCGGCGACCCGGCGCAGCTCGGCCTCGGCGCTGGGGTGGCAGGAGTAGCCCAGCGCGTCCACGTCGGCTCCGCCGTCGTGGTTGCGCACGGTGCCGACGAAGAGGGTCGTGCCGCCCGCCGCGTCGTCGCCGACGGCCCGGAAGACCTCGTCGACCGAGAGCGGGGTGTCGCGGATCGCGAGCAGCTTGATCGGGTCGTCCGCGGCCTGCTCACCGGGGTGGTCGTGCGTGGTCGTCATGCCGTCCATGGTGCCGCACGGCTCCGACATCCCGGAATAGCGTTTTCGACCGGTGGACCGGGACCCTCCGTAGGAGGGTCCTACAGGCCGCGCCTCTTCCTCATCTGCCGCACCAGGGCCGCGGTGCCCAGGAGGGCCACCGTGGCGCCCGCCGCGCCCGCCGCCGTGGCGTCCTTGCGGCCGAGCCGGCGGCCCGCGACCGTGTGCCGGCCCTGGACCTCCTCCAGGAGCGCCGCGAGCACCTCCTCGTTGGTCCACCTGGGGCGCCAGCCCGCGTCGTGGAGCCGGCCGACGCTCACCACCCAGGGGTGCATGGTGTAGGCGAGGTCACCCGCCGGGGACGGGGTGAGGCCGATGCGGTGCAGCCGGGCCGCGGCGCCCAGGGCGACCGCCGAGGGCAGCTCCATGCGGCGGATCCCCGACAGCTCCTCGACCTCCTCCTGCTCCAGCCAGCCTTCGCAGCCGACCGCGAACTCGCCGTCGACCTTCTCCAGGGCCGCGTACTCCAGGGCACTGACCAGGTCCTCCACGTGGCAGAACTGCCAGGTGGGGCGGGAGCCGGCGACGACGAGCAGCCGGGGCGACTCGAAGTAGCGGGTCAGCGCCGTGTCCGTACCGCCGACCAGGACGGCCGGGCGGACCACGGTCACGTTGAGGCCGGGGTGGGCGCGGGAGCCGCGGCGGCCGAGCCGTTCGATCTCCAGGAGGTCGCCGACGCCGGTGGCCTCCGCGGTGGCCCGCAGCTCGGCGTCCTCGGAGAGCGGGATGTCGTTGTCGGGGAGGGCGCCGTAGACCATGGTCGAGGTGCACAGGACGACCCGGTGGACACCGGCCGCCGCGGCGGCCGTGAGGACCGTCTGGGTGCCGCGCACGTTGTAGGCCGACCGGGCGGCGGGGTCGGTCTCCAGATCGAGGTCGACGGCGAGGTGCACGACGACGTCGGCGCCGCGCAGCTTCTCCGCGATGGCCGGATCCCGTACGTCGAGGACATGCCAGGTCGCCTCGGCCACCTCGCCGCGCCGCTCGTCGACGGCGATGACCCGCCGGACCTCCTCCGAATCGGCGAGACGCCTGGTCAGGAGGGCTCCGACGCCGGTGGCGGCGCCGGTGACCGCGACGACGGGACCGCGCGCGGCGGACCGGGTTGAGTGGTTTCGCGCTCCGCGAACCTGCGGATCTGGGGAACTCACCGACCGACTCCAGTGGTTGTCTTCAGTACGTACGGGGATGACGCGTACGTACCAGGTGGCGTCCATCCTGCCGCAGGGCACGGCCCGGCGGAGACTTGAGCCCATATCCGACCCGGATGTCTACGCTGGTGTTGTGCAGCGGGCAGTCGCCGCCGGCGGAGAGCCGGCGGCCCTAGGAGCCGAGGAAACCTGTGAGTGACACCCCATTCGGATTCGGCCTTCCGCCGGAGGAGCCGGAGGACGGCGACGAAGGCAAGAAGAAGGACCCCGCCGGAGGTGGCCAGGGGTCCGGTGGCCAGGGCGGCGGTCCGTTCGGGGCGAACCCGTTCGGATTCGGCATCCCCGGCATGGGCGGCCAGGGTGGCGGGGACAATCCCTTCGCCGCGATGTTCGGGTCGATGAACCCGACGGACCTGGGCGCGGCCTTCCAGCAGCTCGGCCAGATGCTGAGCTACGAGGGCGGTCCCGTGAACTGGGACATGGCCAAGCAGATCGCCCGCCAGGTGGTCGCCCAGGGCACCGCCGACGGCGTCAAGGACGCCAGCGTGGGCCCGGCCGAGAAGACCGCGGTCGAGGAGGCGGTCCGCCTCGCCGACCTGTGGCTCGACCAGGTCACCTCGCTGCCCTCCGGGGCGAACACCGCGGTGGCGTGGAGCCGTGCCGAGTGGGTCGAGGCGACCCTCCCGGCGTGGAAGGAGCTGGTGGACCCGGTCGCCGAGCGGGTCGGCACCGCCATGGGCGACGTGCTGCCGCAGGAGATGCAGGCCATGGCGGGCCCGCTGATCGGCATGATGCGGTCGATGGGCGGCGCCATGTTCGGCCAGCAGATCGGGCAGGCCATCGGCGCGCTCGCGGGCGAGGTCGTCGGCTCGACCGACGTCGGCCTGCCGCTCGGCCCGGCCGGCCGGGCCGCGCTGCTCCCGCTGAACGTGGAGTCCTTCGGCAAGGACCTGAGCGTGCCCGCCGACGAGGTGCGGCTCTACCTGGCCCTGCGCGAGGCCGCCCACCAGCGGCTCTTCGCGCACGTGCCGTGGCTGCGGGCGCACCTCTTCGGCGCGGTCGAGTCCTACGCGCGCGGCATCAAGGTCGACACCTCGAAGCTGGAGGAGGCCGTCTCCCAGCTCGACCCGACCCACCCGGAGCAGCTCCAGGAGGCGCTCCAGTCCGGCATGTTCCAGCCGCAGGACACGCCCGAGCAGAAGGCGGCCCTGGCCCGTCTGGAGACGGCGCTCGCGCTGGTCGAGGGCTGGGTGGACGCGGTGGTCCACGAGGCCGCCAAGACCCGGCTGACCTCGGCGGACGCGCTCCGCGAGACGCTGCGCCGGCGCCGGGCCACCGGTGGTCCCGCCGAGCAGACCTTCGCCACCCTGATCGGTCTGGAGCTGCGGCCGCGCCGGCTGCGGGACGCCTCCCGGCTGTGGGCCTCGCTCACCGACGCGCGCGGTGTCGACGGCCGTGACGCGCTGTGGGAGCACCCGGACATGCTGCCGACGGCGACCGACCTCGACGACCCGGACGGCTTCGTCCACCGCGAGCACCTGGACTTCTCCGAGCTGGACAAGCTGCTCGGCGAGGCCGCCAAGGGCGACACGCCCGAGGACGGGGACGGGGACGACGCGAAGTGACGCTGCACGACGACGCGGTCCTCGTCCTCAAGGGGTACGAGGGCCAGCCGGAGCTGCGCGCGCTCTACCTGGAGCACCTGGCCGCGCATCCGGACGGCATGTACAAGCCCTGCTCGGCCGGTCACCTCACCGGCAGCGCGCTGGTGATCGACCCGTCGCGCGGGCGGGTGCTGCTGACCCTGCACAAGAAGCTCGGCATGTGGCTCCAGATGGGCGGTCACTGCGAGGAGGGCGACACGACCATGGAGGCGGTGGCGCTGCGCGAGGCCGCCGAGGAGTCGGGGATCGCGGGTCTCACGCTGCTGCCGGGCGGTCCGGTGCGCCTCGACCGGCATCCGATCCCGGCGCCCTGCCACTGGCACCTCGACGTGCAGTACGCGGCGCTGGCCCCGGCGGAGGCGGTGGCTCAGATCAGCGAGGAGTCGCTGGACCTGAAGTGGTTCGCGTACGACGAGGTGGCCGCCGTGGCGGACACCTCGGTGGTGCGGCTGACGGAGGCGACGCTGGCCCGCCTGTGAGGTGGGCCGCAGCACGGCGAAGGGCCCCCGGGAGACCGGGGGCCCTTCGCCGTGCTGCCGTCCGCGCGTCAGTTCCAGGCGTTGTTCTGGTTCTGGCCGTGGGCGCCCTGCTGGCCGACGCCGAACTGGGCGGCGACGCCCTGCCCGATGGCGGCGTTCTGCGGGGGCATGACCTCGCTGGGCTGGACGAGGGCGAAGCCCTGGCCGAGGAAGCTGAGCTCCCAGCCCTCGCCGGTGCTGCCGCGCCGGCTGCGGACGCTGCTGTTGTGCGTCTGCGCCTGCATCTGGACCCGCAGCGAGGTGGACCAGGCCACGATCGCGTCCGCGTCGGCGCTCACGTACTTCTCCGGCGTGACCTGGAGCATCAGCGGCTGGCCCGAGGTCATGAGGGCGACCTTGCCGCGGCCGGTGATGTTGAGCTGGTACTTGCCGGTGCCGGAGACGCCGTACTGGCTGTCGACGGCGATGACCTCGGTGTGCAGGCTGGTGTCGAGCGCCAGCACGTAGGCGCTGTCGACGGTGAGGCCCTCCTGCTCGACCTCGACGACGTGGATGTACTGCGCCAGGTTGGCGAAGTAGACCGTGCCCTGGCCGGAGCAGCGCATCAGGTCGAGGCCCTCGCCGGTGCGGGCGCGGGCCCGCTGCTGGTTGGCGCTCTGGTACTCGCCGTCGAAGTCGACGAGGCCCTGGTAGGCGACCATGGCGCCCTTGCGGGCGAGGATGTCGTCGTGGCCGGTGAGGCTGACCCGCAGCAGCTGCGGGTTCTGGATGACGTACCGCTCCTGGCTCTGCTGCTCGGCGTGGTTGAAAAGCGGGCTCTGCATGATGTGTTCTCGCTCCCCCTCAGCCCCGGACCCGAAGCCGGTCGCTGCTGTCCTCGCTGGGCTGTACGACGACGATGCCCTGGCCCGAGAAGGCCATCTGGTATGCCTCACCGCTGCCCCGCCCGATGAGGGAGGACGCCTTGAAGCTGCGCTTGCCCTTGACCTTGAGCGCCGGCGACCAGGCGACGAGCGCGTCGGGGTCGACGTACGTCTCGTCCTCGCCGCGGCCGCAGTCGACGACGATCGGGGTGCCGCGCGAGGTGAGCGCGACCCAGCCGGTGCCGGCGATCCCCACGTTGAACAGGCCCTGGCCGGCGAACTTGGCGAGGCCCTTGACCCGCTCGACGCCCCACTGGAGGTGGGCGTCGAAGGCGAGGAGGTTGGAGCCGTTGACCGAGATGGCGTCGTTCTGGAGGTTGATCACGACGACGTCGGCGCCGTAGTCGGCGAGGTAGAGCAGGCCGTCGCCGGCGCACTTCATGATCGGCGCGCCCTCGCCGGTGGCCCATTCCCTGGCGACCTGGCGGACGGCGGGCGGATTGGGCTCGTAGCTGATGAAGCCCTCGTAGGCGACCATCGAGCCGGACCGTGCGTAGAGGTCCTGGCCGGAGGCCATGGCCACCTTGAGCATGGTGCGGCCGTGGTTCTCCATGCGGGCCGCGATGGGGGTCGGGGCATAGCCCGCGAGCTGCTGGTTCATGGTGTCGGGCTCCCTCAGACCTCGTACGGCTGAACGACGATGAAGTTGCCGGGGGCGCCCCGGAACTGGAGGTTCACGGTCTCCCCGCTGTGGCCGGGGTAGGCGTTGCGCCGGAGCCGGACCTGGCTGGAGAGGATGACCTGCGAGGCGGCCGACCAGGCGACGACCGCGTTGCAGTCCGCGAAGGTCGTCGGGGTGACGGGCAGGACCACGGGGACGCCGTGGGTCTTGACGATCACGGTGCCGGTGCCCTGGAACTGCATGGTGAACAGGGCGCCGCCGGGGATGCCGTGGCCCTCGATGCGGCGGACCTCGTACTGGAGGGACTCGTCGAAGGCGAGCACGTTCTCCGCGGAGACGCAGATGGCGTCGCCCTGGAGCTCGATCGGGTGCAGATGCGCACCGCTCTCGGCGAGGAAGACCTGGCCGCGGCCGGAGCAGCGCATCAGCTGCATCTCCTGGCCGGTGGCGTTGCCGACGATCCGGCCCGCGAAGCCCGCGCCCTTGTAGGAGAAGTCGACCTTGCCCTGGTACATGACCATGGAGCCCTGGCGGGCGAGGACGGGGGTGCCGCCCATGCTGAGGTCGACCCGCATGAGCTGCTGGTTCTGCGGGGTCCAGCGGGCGCCGGTCGCGGTCTCCTTGAACGGGGCGAGCGCGGCGGCGAGCCCGGCGCCGGTCGCGGGCGCGCCCTGCGGGACGCCCTGCGGCGGCATGCCCGGCGGCATGCCGGGCTGCTGGCCGTACGGGGCGGGCTGGCCGTAGCCGGGCTGCTGGCCGTACGGCGCCTGCGGCGGCTGCCCGTAGGGGGCGCCGGGCGGCGGGGTCTGGCCGGGGATCTGCCCGTAGGGGGCCTGCGGCGGCTGCTGGCCGTACGGGCCGGCGGCCGGAGCCGGGGGCGGCGGCGGCACGGGCGCGGGGGCGAGCGGCGCGACCATCGTGGGCTGGGTGTGCACCGGCTGCGGGGCCGGCGGCGGCGTGGGCGGCTGCGCGCCGTAGCCGGGCTGCGGGGCGCCGAAGGCCGGGGCGGGCGCGGGAGCCGGCGCCGGGGCGGCGGGGGCGGGGGCGCCGAAGGCGGGCGGGGCCGCGGTCTGGGCGGGGGCGGCGAAGCCGGGGGCGGCCTGCTGGGGGGCGGCCGGCTGCGGGACGGCGGGCTCCTCCTCCAGGACCTCTCCGCCGAAGTTCCGCAGCAGCGCTTCCAGGCCGCCGTCGAAGCCCTGGCCGACGGCGGCGAAGCGCCACACGTCCTTCAGGTAGAAGTCGCCGAGCATGACCGCGCGCTCGGTGGAGAACTCCGCGCCGGTGAAGGCGTAGCGGGCGACCTCCTCGCCGCCGGCGACGATCCGGATCCAGCCGGGGCCGACCTGCGACATCTGGCCGTCGCCGTCGATGGTGGCGGTGAAGGCGAGCTTGTGGATCTGCGGGGGGATCCGGTCGAGGGTGACGCGGAAGGACTCGGTGTCCCCGGCCTGCGCCCCGAGCTGCTGGATGGACTCCTCGGGAGACTTCGGCTGGTTGAAGAAGACGAAGTACCGGTCGTCCGACAGCCGCTCCTCGGCGTCGAGACCGAAGCAGCTGATGTCGAAGGTGAGCCCGGGAGCGGAGATCTGCACGCCCACGTACAGATCGGTGCCCGCGGTCAGATCACTGATCTTGGCCTTGTGGCCGCGTTGGAATTCCCTGGCCATGCGTAACGACCGTCCCCCATCCCGATGGCGAATGACTCGCGCCAGGCTAACCGCTGGGGACGACATTGAGACAGGGGAGGTCCGATCCGGTACGGAATCGGGAAAAAGGGCCTCAGGGTGCGGGATCGGCGTCCGGCGGCACCGGGAGGCGGTCCGCGGCGACCACTCCTTCGAGGTAACCGCGGGCCCGCTCGGTGCGGGGATACGCCTCCAGGAGCCGCCAGAAGTCGGGGCCGTGGCCGGGGACGAGGAGGTGGGCGAGCTCGTGCAGGAGGACGTAGTCGACGACGTACTCGGGCATCGGCTGGAGGCGGTGGGAGAGCCGGATGCTGCCCTCGGCGGGGGTGCAGGAGCCCCAGCGGCTGTTCTGGTTGGTGACCCAGCGGACCGAGCCGGGCCGGGCCCTGCCGTCGAGGTAGCGCTCGGAGAGCCGGGCCGCCCGCTCGGCGAGCTCGGCGTCGCCGCGGGTGGCGCGGCGCTCCTTGTCCCGGTCCTTGGCGTCGAGCTTCTCCAGCATCACGCCGACCCAGCGGCGCTCCTCGGCCTCCGACATCCGGGCCGGGATGAGGACGATCGTGCGGTCCCCCTCGCGGTAGGCGGAGACGGAACGGGTGCGGCGGGCGCTCCTGCGGATCTCGACTGACACGCCCTCGACGGTACCCGGCGGGAGCGGCGGAATCCCCCGCGCATGTCCGGTGTGACTTTCCGCCCGTAGGACTTTCGGGCGGACCTGTGGACAACTTTCCGCGGCGTTCCGCGGTGGTGGGCACTCTGATCACCGAGGGAACACGGCGGAGGACGGGGGCGGGGATGCATCCGATGGTGAAGCCGGCGCTGCGCCGGGCGTGGCGGAGTCTCACGTGCGTGCAGTACGGGGTGGCGCCCGCGCACGCGGTGGTGCTGGATCCGGTGGACGCGGCGACGGGCCGGCTGCTGGGGCTGATGGACGGCACGCGCGGGACGGCGCTGCTGCGGGCGGAGGCGGCGGCGCTCGGGCTGCCGGAGGGGCGGCTCGACGCGCTGCTCGGGAGGCTCGCGGCGGTGGGGCTGCTCGTGGAGGCCGCCGCCGGGCGGCCGGGGCGGGCGGGGCCCGCGGCCGGGGCGGTGGACACGGCGCTCGATCCGCTGCGGGCGGATCTGGCCGCGCTGTCGGTGGTGTGCCCGGAGCCGGAGCGGGCGCTGGGGACGCTCGCGGCCCGGCGGGAGAAGCGGGTGCGGGTGCGGGGTGCCGGGCGGGTGGGCTCGATGGTGGCGGCACTGCTCGCGGCGGCCGGCGTGGGCGGGGTGGAGGTGGTGGACGGCGGCCGGGTCGAGCCATGGGAGACGGCGCCGGGCGGACTGCCCGCAGAGGCGGTCGGCGAGCGGCGGGTGGCGGCGGCGCGGAGGCTCGTGGGGCGCTGGTCGCGCGGTCCGGTGGCGGCGTGGCGGACGGGCCGGCGGGGCGCACCGGGTGACGGGGACGGCCGGGCCGCGGTGTCACTCGTGGTGGTGACGGACCGGGACGGGCTCGGGGTGCGGGTGCCGGACCCGGTGCCGGCGGAGCCGTGGATGGCGGCCGGGGTGCCCCATCTGTACGCGGGGGTGCTGGAGGCGACCGGGGTGGTGGGGCCGCTGGTGCTGCCGGGCGGGACCGCGTGTGCCCGGTGCCTCCAGGAGGAGGCGACGGACCGGGACCCGGCGTGGCCCCGGCTGCTCGCGCAGTGGCGTTCGGGGGCGCCGCATCCGCTGCCGGCCTGTGACGTGGCGCTGGCGACGGCGGTGGCGGGGCTGGCCGCCGGGCACGCCCTCGCCTTCCTGGACGGGGAGTTGCCGGCGAGCACCGGGGTCCGGTGGGAGGCGGCCATGCCCTCGCTGGGGTGGCGGTCCGAGCGACTGGTGCCGCACCCGGCCTGTCCCTGCGGGGCCGCCCGGGGCAGGGTGGGGGTGGGCGCCTCGGGCGCCGGGGAGGCTGGGTCCACAATGGCGGGGCGCAGCCCTGCGCGGCACGGCAGTCTGGGAATTGGAGGGGCGCATGTCTGATCTTCCCCGGAAGGCGGTCACCCGGACCGCCAAGTTGGCCGCGTTGCCGCTGGGCTTCGCGGGCCGGGCGACATGGGGGCTCGGGAAGCGGATCGGGGGCAAGTCGGCGGAGTTCGTGGCCCGGGAGCTCCAGGAGCGGACGGCGGAGCAGCTGTTCAAGGTGCTCGGCGAACTCAAGGGCGGGGCCATGAAGTTCGGCCAGGCGCTGTCGGTCTTCGAGTCGGCGCTGCCGGAGGAGATCGCCGGCCCCTACCGGGCGGCGCTGACGAAGCTTCAGGAGGCGGCCCCGCCCATGCCGGTGAAGACCGTGCACGGGGTGCTTGCGGAGCGGCTCGGGGACGGATGGCGGGAGTTGTTCCTGGAGTTCGAGGACAAGCCGGCGGCGGCCGCGTCGATCGGGCAGGTGCACCGGGCGGTCTGGCACGACGGCCGCGAGGTCGCCGTCAAGGTGCAGTACCCGGGCGCCGGGGAGGCGCTGCTCTCGGACCTGGCGCAGTTGGGGCGGTTCGCCCGGCTGCTCGGGCCGCTGGTGCCGGGGATCGAGGTGAAGCCGCTCATCGCGGAGTTGCGCGAGCGGGTGTCGGAGGAGCTGGACTACGCCCTGGAGGCGCGGGCGCAGCGGGAGCACGCCGAGGTCTTCGCGGACGATCCGGACGTGGTGGTGCCCGAGGTGGTGCACCAGGCGGAGCAGGTCCTGGTGACCGAGTGGATGGACGGGATCCCGCTCGCGGAGGTGATCGCGGAGGGCGGCCAGGAGCAGCGGGACCGGGCGGGCCAGCTGCTCGCCCGGTTCCTCTTCTCGGGTCCGGCGCGGACCGGGCTGCTGCACGCGGATCCGCATCCGGGGAACTTCCGGCTGCTGCCGGCCGCCGGCGGCGGAGCGGACGATCCGGCCGGGTGGCGGCTGGGGGTGCTGGACTTCGGCACGGTGGACCGGCTGCCGGGCGGGCTGCCGGAGACCATCGGGACCTGTCTGCGGATGACGCTGGCCGGCGAGGCGGAGACCGTGTACGCGCTGCTGCGGTCGGAGGGCTTCGTGAAGGAGTCGGTGGCGCTCGATCCGGAGGAGGTCCTGGAGTACCTGCTGCCGATCATCGAGCCGGCGGAGGCCGAGTCCTTCGTCTTCACCCGGGGCTGGATGCGGACGCAGGCGGCCCGGATCGCCGACCCCCGCTCCCCCGCGCACCAGCTGGGGCGTCAGTTGAACCTGCCGCCCTCGTATCTGCTGATCCATCGGGTGACGCTGTCGACGATCGGGGTGCTCTGCCAGCTGAACGCGACGGTGCGGCTGCGGGACGAGCTGACCGCCTGGCTCCCCGGCTTCGATCCGGCGCCCTGAGCCGGCTCACCACCAGGAGGAGTCGAGGCGGCCCTCGATGGCCCGGATGTTGGCGCGGGCGCACTCCTCGCAGAAGTACTGGCGGCGGCCGTTCTCGACGGAGCAGGTCCAGGTGATCGGGAGGGTGTCGGCGGTCCTGCCGCAGCGTGCGCAGACCACGGGCTCCTCCGCGGCGCGGGGCTCGTTCATCCTCGTGACGATAGCCCGGCGGGGCGGCCGCGGTGGTGCAACGCACCGCGGGGGCCGGTCCGTTCGGACCGGCCCCCGCGGGGACGCCTGGTGGGGCGCTCAGTTCATGACGGCCATGGCGAGGGCGCGGCGGGCGCGCAGCGAGACGCGCTCGGCGCGGCGCTGCATGCGCCGGGCGGCGATCAGGCGCACGGCCTGACGTTCCGCCTCGGCCTCACGCCGGCGCTCGCGCATATGGGCACGGGCCAGGGCTTCTGGGATGAGTTGCATGTCACGGGTCCTGTTCTGACGCGACGCGGGGGCGCCGCCGGTGGAGAAGTCGGGGGTAGCGGAGCGGATGGGCTCGAAGGCGGACGTGGTCATCGGGGCCTGCTTCTGGGGATCGTGCGTGAGGGGGTGGTCGATCGTTCCGGTGCGCCTGGGGGCCTTGTGGGGTACTGCCTCCCAGGTCAGGGCGGTCATGCCGCGACCGGGTTCTTGCGCGGGCGGCCACGGGGCCGCTTGCGGGCGACGACCACGCCCTGGACGAAGAGCTCGCCGCCCCAGACACCCCAGGGCTCACGGCGCTCCTTGGCGCCGGCGAGGCAGGCCGCGACCAGCGGGCAGGTCTTGCAGAGGGACTTCGCGTACTCGACGTCGGCCGGGGACTCGGCGAAGAAGACCTCCGGGTCGTAGGCCCGGCAGGGGACCGGGACGCCGAGGTTCTCGATGGCGTCGTCGAGCGCGGTGAGCGATGTCAGGGGGGTCAAGGCGTGGTCCTCCGTGAGGCCGGACGGGGGGATCGTTTCGGAAGGCGGTACGGACGGGGCGTGCGCTTCGAGTTGCACGGGTGTCTTTCCTCGTCTGGTCGTTTCCGGCCGGTCGGCCGGGTCTTCGGCTGGTACCGGGTTGGTTGTCCCGAGGCCCCTTCGCTCCGTCGTCCCCGTTCGGGGACAAACAGAAGGGCCGCGGATCCCGGGTGGGGTTCCGCGGCCCTGAAGGCGCCGGCCTGATCGGGTCAGGCTGGATCACTCCAGGGTTCGAGCCCACGGAAGGCCCACATCATGTGGTGGTGCGTCGTCGTCTGCTGCTTGCCGGCACCGGCTGCCGCGAAGCCGTAGGCCGTGAATCCGGCCTTGGTCTCTTCAGCCACCCGTGCCTTGGTCGGTCGCTCGTCGCGCTCGATGGCGGCCATGCCGCGACCGGACAGACCGGTGACGGGCAGACCGCTGCCAAGGAGCGCGAAGGCGGAGAGGCCGAGCGAGCAGGCGGAGACGACCGAGCGATCGGTCATTTTGGCGGTGCTGACGACGGTGTCGTTGATGACGGTGGTGCTCTTGATGGTGCTGATCACTGGAATCGCCTCCTCTCGGCGTCTCGGAGAGCTCGGGGGTGAGCCGGGCTCTCGATGTTCATTTGGACAAGTACAGCACGAGACAGCGCTTCATATGAAGCCGCTGTTGCGTGGTTAAGAACCTATGGGGCTTGACGGGGCGGGCGCAAACTATTTTTCCCACGAGTTTCGATCAGTCTTCCGTCGGCTCCGTCACACCCTCTTCACCTGCGCAGATGGCCAGGACATCGGCTCCGAAGCGGTCCAGCTTGCGGGTGCCGACCCCGGCGATCATGGCGAGCTCGCCGCCGGAGGAGGGGACGCGCTCGGCGATCGCCATGAGCGTCTTGTCGGTGAAGACGCAATAGGCGGGCTGGCCGAGCTCGCGGGCCCGCTCGCCCCGCCAGGCGTGCAGCCGCTCGTACAGGCCCTCGTCCATGTCCGAGGGGCAGTCCTCGCAGCGGAGGAGTTTCATGGCCCCGGCCTCGGTGAGGGTGGTGCCGCAGACCCGGCAGCGGACCGGGCCGCGCGGGCGGCGGCGGGCACCCGCGCCGGCCGGGCCGCCGGAGCCGCCCCGCTCGATGCCGCCGGCCGCGGCGTACCCGCCCGCCCGGCTGCCGGAGCCGGGGCGCAGTCCCTTGAGGAAGCGGCTGGGGACCCGGGAGGCGCGGCCGCCCGGGGAGCGGGAGAGCGCCCAGGAGAGCGTCAGGTGGACCCGGGCGCGGGTGACGCCCACGTAGAGGAGCCGGCGCTCCTCCTCGATCTGCTCGTCCGTCTTGGCGTAGGTGATCGGCAGCATGCCGTCGGTGAGGCCGACGAGGAAGACGGCGTCCCACTCCAGGCCCTTGGCGGCGTGCAGCGAGGCGAGGGTGACGCCCTGGACGGTGGGGGCGTGCTGGGCGGCGGCCCGCTCGTCGAGCTCGGCGACGAGGTCGGAGAGGGTGGCGCCGGGGCGGGCGGCGGCGAAGTCGTCGGCGAGCCGGGCGAGCGCGGCGAGGGACTCCCAGCGGTCGCGGACGGCGCCGGAGCCCGCCGGCGGTTCGCTGGACCAGCCTTGGCCGGAAAGCACCGCTCGCACCTGGGCCGGGAGGTCGTCGGCGCCGTCGAGGAGCGAGTCGTTCGCCCCGAAGCGGGCCGCGCCGCGCAGGGCCGCGCCCGCCTCCCGTACCTCCTGGCGCTCGAAGAAGCGCTCGGCGCCGCGCAGCTGGTAGGGGACGCCGGCGTCGGCGAGGGCCTGCTCGTAGACCTCCGACTGGGCGTTGATCCGGTAGAGGACGGCGATCTCGCCGGCGGGGACTCCGGCGGCGATCAGGTCGCGGACGCGGCGGGCGGTGCCCTCGGCCTCGGCGGGCTCGTCGCCGTACTCGGTGTAGACCGGCTCGGGGCCGGCCTCGCGCTGCGAGATCAGCTCCAGGCGGTGGTCGGCGGCCCGGCCGCTCGCCTGGTTGAGCAGGCCGTTGGCGAGGTGGACGACCTGGGGGGTGGAGCGGTAGTCGCGGACCAGCTTGACCACGGTCGCTCGCGGGTGGCGGAGGCGGAAGTCCAGCAGGTGGTCGGGGGTGGCGCCGGTGAAGGAGTAGATGGTCTGGCTGGCGTCGCCGACCACGCAGAGGCTGTCCCGCTCCCCCAGCCACAGCTCCAGGAGGCGCTGCTGGAGCGGGGAGACGTCCTGGTACTCGTCGACGACGAAGTGCTGGTACTGGCCGCGGATCTGCTCGGCGATGTCGTGGCGGTCCTGGAGGATGCCGACGGTGAGCAGCAGCACGTCCTCGAAGTCGATCACCGAGCGCTCGCCCTTGAGCTGCTCGTACATCGCGTAGAGCTGGCCGATCTCGGCCGGGTCCCGGGGGGCGTCGCGCCGGGCGCGGGCCACGGCCGCCGGGTAGTCGGCGGGCACGGTCTGGGTGACCTTGGCCCACTCGATCTCCGCGGTGACGTCCCGCAGCTCGCTGCGGTCGAGCCGGACCCGGCAGCGGGCCGCGGCCTCGGCGACGAGCTGGACCTTCCGCTCGACGAGCCGGGGCAGCGGACCACCGATCGCTTTCGGCCAGAAGAACTGGAGCTGCCGGAGGGCCGCCGAGTGGAAGGTGCGGGCCTGCACGCCGCCCGCGCCGAGCTGGCGGAGCCGGCCGCGCATCTCGCCCGCGGCGCGGTTGGTGAAGGTGACGGCGAGCACGCTCGCGGGCGGCAGCACGCCGGCCCGCACCCCGTAGGCGATCCGGTGGGTGATCGCCCGCGTCTTGCCCGTGCCGGCGCCCGCGAGGACGCAGACCGGGCCGTGCAGGGCGAGGGCGACCTCGCGCTGCTCCGGGTCGAGCCCGTCGAGCACCGCGTCGGCGGTCTCCGGGACCCGCGGGAAGAGAGGGGAGTGCGTTGCTGCTGTCACTCCGCCATGCTGCCAGGTCGGGCGGGCCGGTGCGGTGCGTCGTCCACAGGCCCGGGGGCGCGGTCGTACCGTCGCATGATCACCCCGCCCGGGTGGGCGGGAAGCGGCGCAGCTCACCCGGCGTGCGGGAATGGCCGGCCCGGTGGCGTACGTTCTCCCTTCGGCACCGACCCCCGACCCCGACCCCAGAGGAGCGCCTGGCCATGCAGGGCACCGTGACGATGTACAGCACCGAGTGGTGCGGCTACTGCCGCCGGCTGAAGGGCCAGCTGGACCGCGAGGGCATCGCCTACACCGAGATCAACATCGAGCTGGACCCCGCGTCGGCCGCCTTCGTCGAGCAGGCCAACGGCGGAAACCAGACGGTTCCGACCGTCCGCGTGGCGCCCTCCTCCGGCGCCGCCGAGGTCGTCATGACGAACCCGAGCCTGGCCCAGGTCAAGCAGGCGCTCGGCGCCTGACCGCGCCTCCTCCGCACGCGCGAAGGGCCCCCGGCCGCACCGGCCGGGGGCCCTTTGTCAGTGGCGGGCGCTAGCGTCCCCGGCATGGACGACAACGATCCGCAGGACGTGGGGGCGGAGTTCTGGGCGCAGGTCGGGGGCTTCACGATCGTCGAGGGACCGGCGGCGCCGGACACGCCGCTCGGCCGGCTCCAGGCGTTCGCCGACGCCCACGGAAGCGACCGGCTGACCGAGGAGCACGTGAGAGCGGCGATCGAGGGGCGGCCCCTGCCGCCCGGGAGCGCGGGCGGCGGGGACGGCTCGGCCCCGTCGCCCGGGGCGGGCTGACGGGGCCGGGCAGGACCGGGTACGGCTCAGACGACGTCGCCGGGCTTCGGCAGGGGCTTGCCGTACCAGAGCTCGATGAGGCGGGAGGCGATCGAGATGCCGTACGGCGGGAGGATCTCGCCGGAGGCGAAGCCGGCCTCCAGGTCCTCGCGGGAGAACCAGCGGGCCTCGTCGATCTCCTCGCCGTCGACCTCGATCTCCGGGGAGGTGGCCCGGGCGAAGAAGCCGAGCATCAGGCTGGACGGGAAGGGCCACGGCTGGCTGGCCACGTAGGAGACCTCGCCGACGGTGACGCCGGCCTCCTCGAAGACCTCCCGGACCACCGCCGCCTCGATCGCCTCGCCGGGCTCGACGAAGCCGGCGAGCGTGGAGAAGCGGCCCTCCGGCCAGTGCACCTGGCGGCCGAGGAGCGCCCGGTCCTGGTCGTCGGTGACCAGCATGATCACGGCCGGGTCGGTCCGCGGGTAGTGCTCGGCGCCGCAGGTCTGACAGCGGCGGATGTGCCCCGCCGCCGCGATCACCGTGCGGTCGCCGCAGCGGGAGCAGAAGCGGTGCAGGCGCTGCCAGTTCTCCAGGGCCACCGCGTGGGTCATCAGGCCCGCGTCGCGCGGCGAGAGCAGCAGACCGGCCTCGCGCAGGCCGGCCGGGCGCGCCGACTGGTCCATGCGGCCGGGCAGCGAGTCCTTCTGGAGCGCGAAGTAGGAGACCCCGTCGGCGTCGGTGCCGAGGAAGTAGCGGTGCGTCTCGGTCATCGGCGCCTCGAACGCCGGGGTCATGACCAGCTCGGTGGTGCCGTCGGGCCGGTCGTCGATCAGCACCTGGCCGCCGGAGACCACGAAGACCCGGGTGGTCGGGTGGCTCCAGGCGGCGGCCAGCCACGCCTCGTCGAGACGGTGGTGGGCGGCGCGGTCGATCCCGCTCGGGGCGGTGAGCGAGATCGGGTGGTCCGCGAACGCGTTGCTCAGGGTGTCCACAGGTGTTTCCTACTCCCCCGGATCGGTGTCGGTCATTACGGCTCCGGCCCCGCGCCTCAGCGCCCGCCGGCGCGCAGGGCGGCCGGGAGGTCGCCCCACAGGTACGCGGTCGTCTCGACGCCCTTCATGAGGAGGTCGAGCTCGATCTTCTCGTTCGGCGCGTGCCAGCCGTCGGACGGGACCGAGATGCCCAGGAAGAGCACGGGCGCGTCCAGGACGTCCTGGAGGTCGGCGGCCGGTCCCGAGCCGCCCTCGCGCGTGTAGCGGACGGTGGCCCCGTCGAAGGCCTTGCTCATCGCCCCGGCCACCGCGGTCAGGGCCGGGTGGCCGAGCGGGGTGAGGCAGGGGCGGGTCGGGGCGCCGAAGACGATGTCGTACCGGATCCCGGCGGGCACGAGTCCCGCCAGCCACTTCCGTACCAGCGTCTCGATCCGGTCCGGGTCCTGTCCGGCGACCAGCCGGAAGGACAGCTTGAGGTGGGCGGAGGCGGGCACGATCGTCTTGCCGCCGGGGCCCTGGTAGCCGCCGCCGATGCCGTTGACCTCGGCCGTCGGGCGGGCCCAGACGCGCTCCAGGGTCGAGTGTCCGGCCTCGCCGAGGGTGCCGTGGGACCTGGCGGTGCGCAGCCAGGCCGCCTCGTCGAACGGCAGCTCGGCGACGAGCCGCCGCTCGGCCTCGGTGAGCTCGGCCACCCCGTCGTAGAAGCCGGGGATCGCGACCCGCTCGGCGTCGTCGTGGAGGGCGGCGACGATCCGGCCGGCGACGGTCGCCGGGTTGGGCACGGCGCCGCCGAAGGAACCGGAGTGGATGTCCTGGTCGGGGCCGTACAGGTCGATCTCGCAGTCGGCGACCCCGCGCATGCCGGTGCAGACGGTGGGGGTGGTCTCGGACCACATGCCGGTGTCGGAGACGATCACCGCGTCGGCGGCGAGCCGGTCGGCGCGCTCCTCGACGAGCGCGCGGAAGTGCGGCGAGCCGGACTCCTCCTCGCCCTCCACGAGCAGCTTCAGGTGGACGGCGGGCGTCGTGCGGCCGGTGGCCGCGAGGTGGGCGCGGACGCCGAGCGTGTGGAAGAACACCTGGCCCTTGTCGTCGGCCGCCCCGCGCGCGTACATCCGCCCGTCGACCACGGTCGGCTCGAAGGGGTCGGTGTGCCAGCCGTCCTCACGGGCCGCGGGCTGCACGTCGTGGTGGCCGTAGACCAGGACCGTGGGCGCGTCCGGGTCGGCGGACGGCCACTCGGCGAACACCGCCGGGGCCCCGTCCGTCTCCCACACCTCGACCGTGGGGAACCCCGTGTCCTCAAGGGCGCCGGCGAGCCAGTCGGCGCTGCGCCGCACGTCCCCGGCGCGCTCCGGCTGCGCCGACACGGAGGGGATCCGCAGCCACTCGGCGAGGTCGCCGAGGAAGGCGGCGCGGTGCTGCGCGACGTACGCGCGTACGGGGTGGACGGCGCTGTCCGGGGTCTCGCTCATGGTCACGAGCCTATCCGGCGCCGGAGGGTGCCCCGCCCAGCAGGATCGCCTCGAGCTCGGCCCGCCCCGGCAGCCGGGCCGGCCGGGCCACCTCGCCGGTCCGGACGTAGACGAAGGCGGCGGCCACCTCCTCCGGGTCCAGGCCGTGCTGCTCGGCCCAGGCGAGCCGGTACAGCGCCAGCTGGAGGGGGTCGGCGGTGCGGTGCCGGCTGGTCTTCCAGTCGACGATCTCGTACGCCCCCGAGTCCGGGTCCCGGTAGACGGCGTCGATCCGGCCCCGGACCACCCGGCCCGCCAGCGTGAGGTGGACGGGGACCTCCACGCGGTGCGGGGTGCGGTGGGCGTACGGGGTGCGCGCGAAGGCCTCCTTGAGGCTCTCCAGGTCACGCTCGTCGACGATCTCCGGCTCGCCCGCGAAGTCCTCGCCGCCGGGGAGCTCGTCCGGGGCGAGGAACGGCAGCGGCAGCTCCTCGAAGCGGGACTCCACCCACGCGTGGAAGCGGGTGCCCCGGCGGGCCGCGGGCTGCGGGCGCTGGGGCATGGGCCTGGCCAGCTCCTGCGCGAAGGCGTCCGGGTCCTCGGCCAGGCGGATCACCTGGGAGGCGGACAGGTAGGCGGGGAGGAGGACGTCGCGGGTGGTGGCGCGGGTGCGGTGCAGCTCCTCGGTGAGGGCGGTGAGGTCCTTGTCCCAGGAGGCGATGGTGCGGGCCTCCTCCGGGGTGAGCCCGTGCTCCCGGGGGTGCGGGATCGCGTCGGCCGGGAGCGCGTCGGCCGGGATCGCTTCGGCCGGGCCGGCGCCGTCCGCGGGCCCGCCGAACGGGGCCGGGGTGCCCGGGGGCTCGTCGTACGGAGTCTCCTCCGGCTCGTACGGGGGTTCGTCGTACGGGGCGTCCCCGGGCTCGTACGGGGGCTCCTCCACGAGGTCGCCGGGGAGCCAGAGGCCCTCGGCGGGCCGGTCCGGGAGGGCGGCGGCGGGGGCGGGGCCCGGCCGGGTGGCGCGGCCGGGCTGCGGGGGGAGGGCCCGGAGGGCGGCCCTGACGTGCTCCGCCGCCTGCCTACGGCGGGCCAGGGCCTCCTCGTCGAGCGGGAGCGGCCAGGGGAGGTCGCCGGTGGCCTCCGCCAGGAGGGGGTTCTCCTCGTCCTTCTCCGGGGCTTCCGCCCACGCCTCGATGTCGCCGTGGCCCTGCTCGCAGTGCTCGTACAGGGCCTGCATGAAGGCCGAGGGGCCCCGGGGCTTCTTCTGGGAGGGGCCCCACCAGTGGGCGGAGGCGAGGAGGAGGGTGCGGGGGCGGGTGAAGGTGACGTAGCCGAGGCGGAGTTCCTCGGTGTGCTGGTGGTCCGTCATCGCCGCTTTGAAGGACTTCATGGCGGCGGCGTCCCAGGCGTCGAGGTCCGGGAGGGTCGCCGCGTCGCCGCGCAGGGCGTGCGGGAGGACCTGGGGCTGGGAGGTCCAGGACTCACGCGCGCGTGCGGACGGGAACTGGCCGGCGACCAGGCCGGGGACGGCGACGACGTCCCACTCCAGGCCCTTGGACTTGTGGGCGGTGAGGACCTTCACGGTGTTCTCGCCGCCCGGCAGGGCGTTGTCGAGGCCCTTCTCGAACTGGACGGCGGTGCGCAGGAAGCCGAGGAAGGCGAGGAGGCCGGCCTCGCCGTCGAGGGAGGCGAAGCCGGCGGCCACGTCCAGGAAGTTGCCGAGGGTCTCGCGGCGGCGGGCGGCGAGCGCGTGCGGGGAGGCGGAGAGCTCCACTTCGAGGCCGGTGACGGTCAGGACCCGGTGGAGGACGTCCATCAGGGGGTCGGCGAGGGAGGCGCGGAGCGAGCGCAGCTCGGCGGCGAGGTGCGCGAAGCGGACCCGGGCCTCGGCGGAGAACGGCAGGCCGTCGTCGGGGTGGCCGCCGGAGTCGAGGAAGGTGTCGAGGGCATCGGCGAGCGAGGTCACCTCGGCGGGGTCGACGCCCTCGACGGCGGCGGCGAGCCGCTGCGCCGGGTCGGGGCCGGCGTCGCCGTGGCGGACGAGGAGGCGGGCGCGGCGGCCGAGGAGGGCGAGGTCGCGGGGGCCGATGCGCCAGCGGGGGCCGGTGAGGAGGCGGACCAGGGAGGCGTTGGCCCCGGGGTCCTGGAGGACCTCGCAGACGGCGACGAGGTCGGCGACCTCGGGGAGGTGGAGGAGGCCGGAGAGGCCGACGACCTCGACGGGGACGCCACGGGCGACGAGCGCCGCCTGGATCGCGGGGAAGTCGCCGGCGGTGCGGCACAGGACGGCCATGGAGCCGGGCTCGCGGCCGGTGCGGACGAGGTGGGCGAGGGAGTCGGCGAGCCAGTCGAGCTCCTCCGTGTGGGTGCGGAGGAGGGCGACGCGGACGGTGCCGTCGGCCTCGGCGCCCGGCGCCGGACGCAGCGCCTCCACGCCCTCGTGCATGGCGCGCAGCGGGGTCGCGAGCCCGTTGGCGAGGTCGAGGAGGCGGCCGCCGCTGCGCCGGTTCTCGGAGAGCGACCGGCGGCTCGCGGGGGTGCCGTCGGCGTGCGGGAAGTGGGCCGGGAAGTCGTCGAGGTTGGCGACGGAGGCTCCGCGCCAGCCGTAGATGGCCTGGCAGGGGTCGCCGACGGCGGTGACGGGGTGGCCGCTGCCCTGGCCGAAGAGGCCGGAGAGGAGGAGCCGCTGGGCGACGGAGGTGTCCTGGTACTCGTCGAGGAGGACGACCCGGTATTCGTCGCGGAGGATTCCGCCGACCTCGGGGCGGGTGGTGGCGAGGCGCGCGGAGAGGGCGATCTGGTCCCCGAAGTCGAGGAGGTCGCGGGAGCGCTTGGCGGCCCGGTAGCGGGTGACGAGTCCGGTGAGCTCGCGGCGGGCGTGGGCCGTCTCGGGGAGCTTGCGCAGGTCGTCGTTGGTGAGCCGGGCCTCGGCGAGGGCGGTGAGGAGCTCGGCGTCGTACGCGAGGAGCTCGGCGGGTTCGACGAGGTGCTCGGCCAGTTCGGCGTCGAGCGCGAGGAGGTTCTCGACGAGGGTCGGGAAGGACTTGGTGAGCGCGGGGTACGGGCCGGGGGCCTCGCGGAGCACGCGCGCGGCGAGCTGGTAGCGGGTGGCGTCGGCGAGGAGCCGGGAGGTCGGTTCGAGGCCGATGCGCAGGCCGTGGTCGGTGAGGAGCTGCCCGGCGAAGGCGTGGTACGTGGAGATGCGGGGCTCGCCGGGAGGGTCCTCCGGGTCGACCGGGTCGGGGTCGGTGACGCCGGCGCGGACGAGGGCGGTGCGGACGCGCTCGGCGAGTTCGCCGGCGGCCTTGTTGGTGAAGGTGAGGCCGAGGACCCGCTCGGGGGCGACCTGTCCGGTGCCGACCAGCCACACGACCCGGGCCGCCATCACCGTGGTCTTGCCGGAGCCGGCTCCGGCCACGATGACCTGCGGGGCGGGCGGCGCGGTGATGCAGGCCGTCTGCTCCGGCGTGAAGGGGATGCCGAGGAGCTCCTTGAGCTGCTCGGGGTCGGTGATGCGTGCGGTCACCTTGAAGAGGCTAACCGGGTCGTCGGACATTCCCGTCCGGCACGGGGCTGACCTGCGGGTTTCAGGCAGGGGTGCCGGAGTCGAGCCGGGAGAGGTCGACGGTCTCGTCGGCGGGCGGGGCGGTGACCTCCACCGGGCGGTCGAACTCGGAGAGGGTCATCGAGCCGGGTTCGTCGCCGCCGGTCACGACGACCTGGCGGATGTACGGCTTGCCCTCCTGGGCGACGGAGACGGTGGTGGTCTCGCCGGACTCCTTCTCCACGAGGGTCGCGACGGGGTCGCCGTCCATCTCGCGGTCGGGGCCGCGGGTGAAGCCGGCGTGGTCCTCCTGGCCCTCGCCGAGGTCGTCGAGGAGCAGGTCGAGGTCGCAGACCTCGCCGAGGTCGGCGGCCCCGGCCTGGCCAGGGCCGATCTTGAGCCAGCGGCCGTCGATCAGTTCGATGACCGGGTCGATCTGGTTCTCGGGGACGCCCTCGGCGGTCATGGAGGCCCGCCAGAAGGCCGCGTCGCCCTTCATGTAGGTGACGCCGTCGAGCCGGCGGAGTTCGGCGTCGGCCTCGTCGACGCCGATGCGGCCCTGGCAGGAGCCCTGGTCGTCGACGGAGAGGTCGAGGTCGAATTCCTGCCCTTCGGACACGGCCTGTCCGGTCATGCGCAGGGAGTCCGCGGAGCGGGTGGCGTCGACGGCCCGGTCGGCGATCTCGGCGGGGGTGAGCCCGTCGAAGGGATCCGGGGTCGGGGCCGCGACGGCAGGGGCGTGGCCCTGCGGCGCCGCCGCCCAGGCCGCCGCCGGGGCGGGGACCGCGACGGCGGCGACGGCGGCGACGGCAGCGGCGCGGAGCTTCCGGTGGCTGGACTGGGACCGCATACGAGCCTCCTCGTCCCCCCGGAGTACCCCCCGGAGTCCCCCGGACCCTGTCACCAGGGTCGCCCCACGCGCGCGTGGCCGCTACTCGGTGCCGGGGGTCAGCTGCCGGCGCCGGCCTTCATCAGCGCCTCCATGTCCATGACCTGGTCGGCCGGCGGGGCGGTGACGTTCAGCGGCTTGTCGTAGTCGCTGAGGGTGACCGTGCCGGGCTCGTCGCCGCCGGCGGTGACGGAGCGGAGGATGTACGGCTTGGCGGAGTCCTTGGCCACGTACAGCGTGGTGGTCTCGCCCTTCTTGTCGGCCTTGCTCTTGAGGACGACGGTGGCGGTGCCGTCGACGTCGGCGTCGGCCTCGCGGGTGAGACCGGTGGTCTCGGTCTCCTTGTCCATGTCGGCGAAGATCGCCTTCAGGTCGCAGAACTCGCCCATGTCGTTGGAGTCGGCGTCGTCGGCGGGGAGCTTCATCCAGCGGCCGTTGAGCAGCGTGGCGATGGCGCCGGCCTCCTCGGCCGAGGAGCCGTCCTCGCCCGCGGTGCCCTTGTAGAAGGCGTCGTCGCCCTTCATGTAGCTGAAGCCGCCGGTCCGCATGACCTCGGCCTTGCCGCCGCCGCCCATGGACATGGTGCCCTGGCAGGTGCCCTTGTCGTCGACCGAGAAGTCGAGGGTCATGTCCTTGCCGTCGTCCTTGCCCTCGCCCTTCATGTGGACGGAGGTGGCGGCCTTGGTCGTCTCGACGGCCTTCTTGGCGATGTCGTCGGCGGAGAGGCCCGCGAAGGGGTCGGCGGCCTTGTCGTCGCCCTTGCCGCAGCCGGTGACACCGGCGACGACGGTCAGACAGATCGCCGCGGTGGCCCAGAGCTTCCGGTTGGCCCTCATGCGCGTACTCCTCAGCGTGCTTGGTGGTGCTTTCGGCGTGTTCGAAAGCGAAGATTCACAGCTTTTCTTGACGGCGACCTTATGCGGTGCCGCCCACAGAGTGACAAGCCGGGGTCGCGAAAGGATGCACGGATGGAAACGTGACTCCGGTCACTCCCGCTCAGTCGACGACCTGGCGGCCCTCCGGTCGGGCGCTGCACGCGGCGCGGAAGGAGCAGTTCGCGCAGTGCTGCCCGGCGGTCGGGGTGAAGCGCTCGTCGAGGACCCGGCCGGCGGCGGTGGCGAGCAGCTCGCCGACCCACTCGCCCTCCGGCGGCCGCTGGGCCTGCACCTTGGGCAGGGCGTCGCCGCCCTCCTTCTTGGGGGCGGCCTGGCGCAGCTGGACGAGTTCGGCGCCGCCGGGCTCGGGGCGGCGGCCGTCGAGGACCTCGTCGAGGGCGCCCTCGCGGACGGCGAGCTGGTAGACGGCGAGCTGCGGGTGGTGGGCGACCTCGTCCCGGGTGGGCGCGGACTTGCCGGTCTTGAAGTCGACGACGTACGCCCGGCCCTCCGCGTCCGTCTCGACGCGGTCCATGGAGCCGCGGATGCGGACCTGGTACTCCCCCGCGTCCAGGGTGACGTCGAAGCCGTGCTCGGAGGCGACGGGGGTGCGGGCGCCGCGGTCCATCACGTGCCAGCGCAGGAAGCGTTCGAGCGCCACGCGCGCGTGCTCCTTCTCCTGCGCGGACTTCCACGGGGCGTCGAAGGCGAGGGCGTCCCACACGGTGTCGAGGCGGGCCATGAGGACGTCCAGGTCGGCGGGGGTGCGGCCGGAGGCGACCTCGTCGGCGAGGACGTGGACGACGTTGCCGAAGCCCTGCGCGGCGGAGGCGGGTTCGGCGGCCTTCACCTCGCGGCCGAGGAACCACTGGAGGGAGCAGGTGGCGGCGAGGTTCTCCAGGGCGCTCGGGGAGAGCGCGACGGGCCGGTCCGGGTCGCGCAGCGGCACCTCGCCGCGGGTCGGCTCGTGCAGCCCCCACCAGCGGTCCGGGTGGGCGGCCGGGACCATCGGCTGCCCGTCCTCGTCGGCGAGGGAGGCGAGGGAGGCGAGGCGGCGGGCGGCGGCGTCGCGGAGCGCGGGCGAGGCCTCCGGGTCGACGGTGGTGGCGCGCAGCTCGGCGACGAGCGCGGAGACGGCGAGCGGGCGGCGGGGCCGGCCCGGCACCTCCTTCGGCTCGGCGCCCAGCTCGGCGAGGAAGCGGGAGGGCTGGTCGCCGTCCTCGGCGGGGGCCTTCACGGCGGTGACGACGAGCCGTTCGCGGGCGCGGGTGGCGGCGACGTAGAAGAGGCGGCGCTCCTCGGCGAGGAGGGCGCCGGCGGTGAGGGGTTCGGCGAGGCCGTCGCGGCCGATGCGGTCGGCTTCGAGGAGGGAGCCGCGGCGGCGCAGGTCGGGCCAGAGGCCCTCCTGGACGCCGGCGACGACGACGAGGCCCCACTCCAGGCCCTTGGAGCGGTGGGCGGTCATCAGCCGGACCGCGTCCGGGCGGGTGTGGCGGCGGGTCAGGGTGTCGGCGGCGATGTCCTGGGCGTCGAGCTCCTCCAGGAAGTTGAGGACGCCGCGGCCGCCGAGCCGTTCCTCGGCGCGGGCGGCGGTCTCGAAGAGGGCGCAGACGGCGTCGAGGTCGCGGTCGGCGTTGCGGCCGGCCGGGCCGCCGCGGAGGGCGGCGCGCTCCAGACGGCCGGGCCAGGGCGTGCCGTTCCAGAGCAGCCAGAGGACCTCCTCGGCGGTGCCGCCGCCGGCGAGGAGGGTACGGGCCTCCTGGAGGAGGCGGCCGAGGCGCTGGGCGCCGCGGGCGTAGGCGGGGTCGTGGGCGGCGAGGCGTTCGGGTTCGGCGAGGGCCCGGGTGAGGAGGACGTCGGAGGGGGGCGGGAGCCGGTCGCCCGCGGCGCGGTGCTCTTCCCTGAGGGCGCGGCCCAGTCGCCTGAGGTCGGCCGGGTCCACGCCGCCGAGGGGCGAGGCCAGAAGGTCGAGAGCCGTCTCGACCGGGAGCCAGGTGCCCTCGTGTGCGGGCTCGTCCGGTGCGGGTCCGGGCTCGGGGGCCGGTTCGGCGCCGTGGGTGGGGGTGCCCGCCCCTTCCGCCGGGGGTCCCCCCTGGACGGAGTCCTCGGGGGAAGGACGCCTGCCCACGACCGGGGCGGCGACGGCCCTCAGGGCCAGCAGCAGCGGGGCCACCGCCGGCTCGTGGCGCAGCGGGGTGTCGGCGGTGTCCGTCTCGACGGGGACACCGGCCGAGGTGAGGGCTCGGCGGAGGGAGGGGAGAAGGGCGGCGGCGCGGGCGAGGACGGCCATGTCGTGCCAGGGGACGCCGTCCTCCAGGTGGGCGCGGCGCAGCAGGTCGGCGATGTTCTCGGACTCGGCGGAGGCGGTGGGGTACGTGTACGCCTCGGCGCGGCCTCCGTCGCGTACCGGCGACAGCTCGCGGTGGGCGCGGACGGCGGCCGCGGGCAGCCGGGTCAGCGGCATGCGCCGGGTGAGCTGGCGGGTGGCGGCGAGCAGGTCGGCGCCGGCGCGGCGGGAGGTGCCGAGGACGCGGACGGGGGCTCCGCCGAAGGCGGCGGGGAAGTCGAGGATGCCGTTCACGTCGGCGCCGCGGAAGGCGTAGATGGACTGGTCGGGGTCGCCGAAGGCGACGACCGTGTTCCGGCCGCCGCCGGTGAGCGCGGTGAGGAGCCGGACCTGGGCGGGGTCGGTGTCCTGGTACTCGTCGACGTACACGGCGTCGTAGGCGGGGAGGGTGATCCGTTCGGCGAGCAGCACGGCCCGGTGGACGAGCTCGGTGTAGTCGAGGACGCCCTGGAGGTCGAGGACGTCGAGGTACTCGGCGAGGAAGCCCGCCGCGGCCTTCCAGTCGGGGCGGCCGACGCGTTCGGCGAAGCGGCGCAGCGCGTCGGGGCCGAGGCCGAGTTCGCGGGAGCGGGCGAGGACGGCGCGGACCTCGTCGGCGAAGCCCCGGGTGGTGAGGCAGGCGCGGAGTTCGTCGGGCCAGAGGACGCCGCCGAGCCCGGTCCGTTCGAGGTCGATCTGGCCGGCGAGGAGTTCGCGGACGGCGAGGTCCTGCTCGGGTCCCGAGAGGAGCCGGAGGGGTTCGGCGAAGAGTTCGGCGTCCTGGTGGGCGCGGATGAGGGCGTAGCAGTACGAGTGGAAGGTGGTGGCCTGGGGCGGGCGGCGGCCGCCGAGCCGGGTCGCCATCCGGTCGCGGAGTTCGACGGCGGCCTTGCGGCTGAAGGTGAGGACGAGGATCCGCTCGGGGTCGGTGCCGCGCTCCATGCGGGTCGCGACCGCCTCCACCAGCGTCGTCGTCTTCCCGGTGCCGGGTCCGGCGAGGACGAGGAGGGGTCCCCGGTCGTGCTCAACCACCGCGCGCTGGGCTGCGTCCAGCTGAGGGGGATCCACCGGGGCCGGCGCCGTGCGCACCAGCCGGTACGCGCCGGGGGTCCGCTGCCTGCCCGCGCCCGGGTACGGCTGTCCCTGGTGCGGCGGCGTCGGCCGGGTGGTGGAGGAGGAACTCACGTGGTGGGCCGGTCCTGGTCGGTGGTGAGGTGGCGCGGGCGGTGCGGGTGGTGCGTACGGTGCCGGTGACGACGGCGGGGGCGCGGGCAGCGGTACGCGGACGGGTGCGGGTCCGCGCACGCGCGCGTGCCGGGGCCCGTACCGCTCTCCGTGCCTCTGCCGGATCCTTCGGTGGATCCTTCGCTGGATCCGGCAGCGGATCCGTCGCCGCATCCGTCGCCGTCGGCGGCATGCCCGTCGACGTTACGCGAAACCGGGCGCTCGCGGGCCCGTGTCTCCGGGACCGGACGGGCGGGGGCCCGGGCGCCACGGGGGTGCCGGGGTCGCGTGTGAGATCCCGCACGCACGGGCCGCGCCGCGCGGCCCGTGCGTCATTCCGCTTCGCCGCCGGGTTCCGCTTCGACGCCGTCCCAGCGGGCCCGGCGCATGTCGATCCTCGGCAGGTGCCCCTCCGCCGCCGGGCCGCGCTCGCGGAGCGGGGTGCCCTCCTCGCGGTAGTGGCCGAGGGCGCGCAGCTCGTGGCCGGGGAGCAGGGCGCCGTCGGCGCGGACGACCCGCCACCACGGGGCGCCGCCGCCGTAGAGGGCCATGACGCGGCCGACCTGGCGGGGTCCGCCCTCGCCGAGCCATTCGGCGACGTCCCCGTAGGTCATCACCCGGCCCGGCGGGATCCGGTCGGCGGCGTCGAGCACCGCCTCGGCGTACGGGGGCAGCTCGCCCGCCGCTCCGGAGTCTTCCGCTCCGCTCGCTCCGGTCCGTCCCACGGGTCCCTCCAGGCTCATCCGTCTCATCCTGCCTCACCCCACCGACATGGCCCTGATGCCTCCGCCGGGCGGCTCTTCGTGCCACCATCGTCCGGGCGGTGACCGGTGATACGAGATCAACTTCGAGATCGACTTCGCGATCGACAGCGACAGACGCAAGCAGCAGGACACGCAGAGACGGACATGGTGATGGGTCAGGACACACAGCCTCCCGGTGAGGCTCGGCCCGACATGCCCGAGCGGGTCTCCGGCGACGAGCCGCTGCTCGCCGCCCGTGTCCACCGGCCCTCCGACCTCATGCGTCTGCTCGCCGGGACGCTCGCCATCGCCGTCGTCCTCGCCATCGCCGCCTTCGCCCACGGCACCACCTCCGGCCTGGAGCAGGACATCAACAAGGGGGCGGTCGGCGCCTCCGACGTCTTCGTCAGGATCGCGGGGCTCGTCTCGTCGATCGCGATCCTCGTCCTGCCGGTGGCGTTCGCCATCGAGCGCCTGGTGAAACGGGACGGGCTGCGGATCGCGGACGGCGTGCTCGCGGCGGTGCTCGCGCACGGCGTCACCCTGGCGATCGACCTGTGGGTGGCGAAGGGCGCGCCGGACACCATCCAGGACGCGCTGACCCAGCCGGCGAGCGGCGGCGGGCTGACCGACCCGGTGCACAACTACCTCGCGCCGGTGATCGCCTACATGACGGCCGTCGGGATGGCCCGAAGACCGCGCTGGCGGTTCTCGCTCTGGGCGGTGCTGCTGCTCGACGCCTTCACCATGCTCGTGGCCGGCTACACCACCGCCTTCTCGATCATCCTCACCGTCCTCATCGGCTGGACGGTGGCGTACGGCACCCTGTACGCGGTCGGCTCGCCGAACGTCCGGCCGACCGGCCAGACCCTCCTCGCGGGCCTGCGCCGGGTCGGCTTCCGGCCGGTGACGGCGCTGCGCGCGGAGGAGGTGCCGGAGACCGCGGAGAGCGGCGACCGGGGCCGCCGGTACCTCGTGACCCTGGAGGACGGGCCGCCGCTGGACGTCACGGTCGTCGACCGGGAGCAGCAGGCGCACGGCTTCTTCTACCGGCTGTGGCGGCGGATCACCCTGCGGACGGTGACGACCCGCCGTTCGATCGTCTCGCTGCGGCAGGCCCTGGAGCAGGAGGCGCTCCTCGCGTACGCGGCGATCGCGGCCGGCGCGAACGCGCCGAAGCTGATCGCCACCTCCGAGCTGGGCCCGGACGCGGTGATGCTCGTGTACGAGCACATCGGCGGGCGGAGCCTGGACTCGCTCGACGACGACGAGATCACCGACGAGCTGGTGCGCAGCGCCTGGCGGCAGGTGAAGGCGCTCCAGTCGCGGCGGATCGCGCACCGCAGGCTGTCGGGCGACGCGATCCTGGTGGATCGTTCCGGCAGGGTGTTCCTGACGGATCTGCGCGGCGGCGACATCGCGGCCGGCGATCTGGTGCTGCGGATGGACATCGCCCAGTTCCTGACGACCCTGGGGCTGCGGGTCGGGGCGGAGCGGGCGGTGGCCGCGGCCGTGGAGGTGCTCGGCCCGGACGCGGTGGCGGACTGCCTGCCGCTGCTCCAGCCGATCGCGCTGAGCCGCTCGACCCGCGCGACCCTGCGGAAGCTGGCGCGGGAGCGCTCGCAGCGGGAGCGGGACGCGGTCCTCGCCGCCTCCGAGGAGGCGAAGAAGGAACGGGAGCGGGCCAAGGCGGCCGCCCACGCCGGGCTGCCGGCGCCGGGCGCCGACCCGAAGGCCGAGAAGGCCGAGAAGCGGGCGGACAAGAAGGCGGAGAAGCGGGCGCTCGACGAGGCCCTGGACGAGGCCCGCGAGGAGGACCTGCTCGCGCAGATCCGCCGGCAGGTGCTGCTGATCCGGCCGCAGGCGCCGGTGGAGCCGGTCCGGCTGGAGCGGATCAAGCCGCGGACGCTGATCTCGCTGATCGCGGGCGCCGTCGCCGCGTACTTCCTGCTGTCGCAGATCACCCGGACGCCGCTGTCCACGGTGAGCGAGGCGGACTGGCGGTGGGTGGCGGCGGCCGTGGTCTTCTCGGCGCTCAGCTACCTGGCGGCGGCGATGAGCCTGCTCGGTTTCGTGCCGGAGCGGGTCGGCTTCTGGCGGACGGTGGTGGCGCAGGTCGCCGGCTCGTTCGTGAAGATCGTCGCCCCGGCGGCGGTCGGCGGTGTCGCCCTCAACACCCGCTTCCTGCAGCGCGCGGGGGTGCGCCCGGGCCTCGCGGTGGCGAGCGTCGGCGCCTCGCAGCTCTTCGGGCTCGGGGCGCACATCCTGCTGCTGCTCTCCTTCGGCTATCTGACCGGCACCGAGAAGTCGCAGTCGTTCACCCCGTCGCGGACGGTCATCGCGGGTCTGCTGACGGTCGCGGTGCTCGTCCTGGTGGTGACGGCGATCCCCTTCATGCGGAAGTTCGTCTCGACCCGGCTGCGCTCGCTCTTCGCGGGTGTGGTGCCGCGCATGCTGGACGTGCTCCAGAGGCCGCTGAAGCTGGCGACGGGCATCAGCGGGATGCTGCTGATCACCGGCACCTTCGTGCTCTGCCTGGACGCCTCGATCCGCGCCTTCGGGCACGGCCACGCGTCGATCAGCTACGCGAGCGTGGCCGTGGTCTTCCTCGCGGGCAACGCGATCGGCTCGGCGGCCCCGACGCCCGGCGGCGTCGGCGCGGTCGAGGGCGCGCTCATCGGCGGTCTGGTCGCGGTGGGCCTGCCCATCGAGGTCGCCACCCCGGCCGTCCTCCTCTACCGTCTGCTGACCCTGTGGCTGCCGGTCCTGCCGGGCTGGATCTGCTTCAACTGGCTGACGAAGCGGGAAGCGCTCTGAGCACCGGCGGTCAGCCGCACCCGCCGACGAGGAAGCCGAGGAGCAGCAGCCGGCAGCCGACCTCGACCGCCCCCGCGACCGGCACCCCGGTCCCGCGCCCGGGCAGCAGGGCGGCGCGGGCGAGGTAGCCGGCGAAGGGGACGCCGAGCCGGAGGCCTGGGGCCCCTCCGGGGGAGGAACGTACGCCGACGACGAAGCGGCGGCGCGGGCGCCGCGGCCGGAGCGGGCGCCGCGGCCGGAGCGGCCGGGTCGGCCTGTTCGCCGTGGCGGGGAGGCACCCGCTTGGGGGTGTGTCGCGGGCGGGGGGTGGCGGGGGCGACGAGCATGGGTGCATGCCCCTCTCCGCCGGCCGGCGCGCCGCCGCCCTCCTCACCGCCACCACCCTCCTCTGCCTGACCGGCTGCTCGGACGACGGCGACGAGGCCACCCCGGCCCGCCCCACCGGCACCGGCGGCCTCGCCTCCCTCACGAGCCAGCAGCTCGAATGGGACACCTGCCCGCCGCCGTCCCCGGCGGAGGGCGGCGGGCAGGCCCCGACCCCGCTCCCCGGCGGCACCCCCTGGGAGTGCGCGTTCCTGCGCACCCCGCTGGACTGGTCCCAGCCGGAGGGCGAGACGATCGAGCTGGCCCTGATCCGCGCGCGGGCCCGGGACAACGCCCGCCGCATCGGCTCCCTCGTCTTCAACTTCGGCGGCCCCGGCGGCTCCGGCGTCACCGGTCTGCCGGGCTTCGCGAACGACTACGAGACCCTCCGCTCCCGCTACGACCTGGTCTCCTTCGACCCGCGCGGTGTCGGCCGCAGCGAGCCCGTGGAGTGCGCCACGGACAAGGAGCTGGACGCGTACTACGCCCTCGACTTCACCCCGGACGACCAGGCCGAGGAGCGGACCCTGTCCGACGCGCAGAAGAAGTACGCCGCGGGCTGCGACGCCGACGCCGGCCCGGTCCTCCCGCACGTCGGCACGGAGAGCGCGGCCCGGGACATGGACCTCCTGCGCCAGGTCCTCGGCGACGACCGGCTGCACTACTTCGGCATCTCGTACGGCACGGAGCTCGGCGGCGTCTACGCCCACCTCTTCCCCGAGCGCGTCGGCCGGGCCGTCTTCGACGCGGTCGTGGACCCGGACGCGGGCGTCCAGGAGGGCGCCCTCGGCCAGGCGAAGGGCTTCCAGCTGGCGCTGGACAACTTCGCGCAGGACTGCGTCGACCGGGGCGACGAGTGCGCCCTGCCGGGCTCGACGGTCGCCGAGATCGAGGAGGGCGTCACCGATCTCCTCACCGCGCTCGACGAGAAGCCGATCGCCGGCATCGGAAGCCGGAAGCTGACGCAGACCCAGGCCACCAACGGCATCGCCCAGTCGCTGTACTCGAAGGAGTTCTGGCCCTACCTGGAGCAGGGCCTGGAGGCCGCGGACGGCGGCGACGGCGCCCTCCTCCTCGCCCTCTCCGACTCGATGAACGGCCGCGGGGAGAACGGCAGTTACAGCAACATCCAGGCCGCCAACGCCGCCATCAACTGCGTCGACTTCAAGGAGCGCTACACCCTCGGCCAGGCCAAGGAGCGCCTCCCGCAGTTCCGCGAGGCCTCCCCCGTCTTCGGCGACTTCATGGGCTGGGCCCTCTCCTCCTGCTCGCAGTGGCCGGTGCCGGGTGCCTGGGACCACCCGGACGTGTCCGCGCCCGGCTCCGCGCCGATCCTGGTGGTCGGCAACACCGGCGACCCCGCGACCCCGTACGAGGGCGCCCGCGCCATGGTCCAGGCCCTCGGCGAGGGCGTCGGCGTGGAGCTGACGTACGAGGGCGAGGGCCACGGCGCGTACAACGGCGGCAGCGCCTGCGTGAAGAAGGCCGTCGACGGCTACCTCCTCGACGGCAAGGTCCCCGCCTCGGGCACCGTCTGCACGTAGGCCGTCCGCGGGGTGCCGCCCCGGGCCCCCTAGGATGGCGGGCCAGTCCCGGCCCGAACCCTCGGGGGTCCTCCTTGTCCATACGGTCCATACGGTCCCTACGGTCCCTGCGCAGGCGTCTGACGGTGCTCGCCGTCGCGGGCGGCCTGCTGGCCACCGGCTGTACGGGCACGGGCCCCGCCGCCTCCGACACGAAGCCCTCCGCCGCCTCCCGGGGCCTCGACTGGAAGCGCTGCGACGACGCCGGCGACGAGTGGCGCTGCGCCACCGTGCGGGTCCCGCTGGACCACGCGAAGCCGGCCGGGGCCACCCTGGACATCGCCCTGATCCGCAAGGAGGCGACCGACCGGAAGCGGCGGATCGGGTCGCTGCTCTTCAACTTCGGCGGGCCCGGCGCCTCCGGCGTCGAGATGCTGCCGCAGCTCTCCGGGGAGTACGCCTCCCTGGGCGGGCGGTACGACCTCGTCGGCTTCGACCCGCGCGGGGTGGGCCGCAGCTCCGGAGTCGTCTGCCGCGACGACGCCGAGCAGGCCGCCGCCGAGGCCACGGTCGACTCCACCCCGGACACGCCCGCCGAGGAGGCCGCCTACCTGAAGGACGCCGCCGCCTTCGGGGCCGGCTGCGCCCGCCGCTCCGGCACGGTCGTCCCGCACACCACCACCTCGGCCACCGCCCGCGACCTGGACCTGATCCGGCAGGCCCTCGGCGACGAGAAGCTGCACTACCTCGGCATCTCGTACGGCACCCAGCTCGGCGGCGTCTACGCCCACCTCTTCCCGCGCCGAGTGGGCCGGCTGGTCCTGGACGCCGTGGTCGACCCGACCGCCGACGCCTCGGGCCACGCCCGGCACCAGACGGTCGGCTTCCAGCGGGCCCTGGACAACTACCTGAAGTCCACCGGGCAGACCCCTCAGGCCGGCACCGCGCGGATCACCACGCTGCTCGCCATGCTCGACCAGCGGCCCCTGGAGGTCGGCGACCGGCTGCTCACCGAGGGCCTGGCGACCACCGGCATCGCGGTCACCCTCTACGCGGAGTCGAGCTGGCCGCTGCTCACCCAGGCCCTGGAGGCGGCCGAGGCCGGCGACGGCAGCGGGCTGCTGCGGCTCGCGGACGCCTACAACGACCGGGACGAGCAGGGACGTTACGCCACCCAGTCGCACGCGCAGCGGGCGATCTCCTGCGCCGACTCCAGCGAGCGCCCGACGGCCGCGCGGGCGAAGGCGCTGCTGCCGGAGTTCCGCCGGCTCTCCCCCGTCTTCGGCGCCTTCCTCGCCTGGGACACGGCCGGCTGGTGCGCCGGCTGGCCGGTGAAGGGCGAGGCGAGGACGCCGGCGGCGTCGGCCCCGGGCGCGGACCCGGTGCTCGTCGTGGGCACGACGGGCGACCCGGCGACCCCCTACGAGGGCGCCGAGCGGATGGCGGCCGAACTCGGCGAGGGCGTCGGGATCCTGGTCACCAACAAGGGCGAGGGGCACGGCGCGTACGGCACCTCCCCGTGCGTGACGCGGACGGTCGACGCGTACCTGCTCGACGGGAAGGTGCCCGCGTACGGCACGACCTGCGGCTAGGCCGTTTCTCCCTGATCCGGCCTGATCCGGAAGAGACGGCCTAGCGCGGACGCGCGAAGGCCCCGGACCGACACGCGGTCCGGGGCCTTCCGCACGGTCGACTAGTAGACCGGCTTCTCGGGCTCGATCTGGTGGACCCAGCCGATCACGCCGCCGCCGACGTGCACGGCGTCCGCGAAGCCCGCGGACTTGAGCACGGCGAGGACCTCCGCACTGCGGACACCCGTCTTGCAGTGCAGGACGATCTTCTTGTCCTGCGGGAGGTCCTGGAGGGCGTTGCCCATCAGGAACTCGTTCTTCGGGATCAGGCGGGCACCGGGGATCGAGACGATCTCGTACTCGTTGATCTCGCGGACGTCGATGATGTCGATGTTCTCGCCGTCGTCGATCCACTCCTTGAGCTGCTTCGGAGTGATCGTGGAGCCGAGCGCCGCCTCCTGGGCCTCCTCGGACACGACGCCGCAGAAGGCCTCGTAGTCGATGAGCTCGGTGACGGTCGGGTTCTCGCCGCAGACCGCGCAGTTCGGGTCCTTGCGGACCTTCACCTGGCGGTACTGCATCTCCAGGGCGTCGTAGATCATCAGCCGGCCGACCAGCGGCTCGCCGATGCCGGCGAGGAGCTTGATGGCCTCGTTGACCTGGATGGAGCCGATGGACGCGCACAGCACGCCCAGGACGCCGCCCTCGGCGCAGGAGGGGACCATGCCCGGCGGCGGGGGCTCCGGGTAGAGGCAGCGGTAGCAGGGACCGTGCTCGGACCAGAAGACGGAGGCCTGGCCGTCGAAGCGGTAGATCGAGCCCCAGACGTACGGCTTGTTCAGCAGCACGCAGGCGTCGTTCACCAGATAGCGGGTGGCGAAGTTGTCGGTGCCGTCGACGATCAGGTCGTACTGGCTGAAGATGTCCATCACGTTGTCGGCTTCGAGCCGCTCCTCGTGCAGGACCACGTTCACGTACGGGTTGATGCCGAGCACGCTGTCGCGCGCCGACTCCGCCTTGGAGCGGCCGATGTCGGCCTGGCTGTGGATGATCTGGCGCTGGAGGTTCGACTCGTCGACCTCGTCGAACTCCACGATGCCGAGCGTGCCGACACCGGCCGCGGCCAGGTACATGAGGGCCGGCGAGCCGAGGCCGCCGGCGCCGACGGCCAGCACCTTGGCGTTCTTCAGCCGCTTCTGCCCGTCCATCCCCACGTCGGGAATGATCAGGTGGCGGGAGTACCTGCGGACCTCGTCTACGGTGAGCTCGGCAGCCGGCTCGACCAGGGGTGGCAGCGACACGGGGACTCCGTTGGTCGGTATGTCAGTACGGTTGTTCTCCCCGTAACACTGCCACGCCCCTCCTCATTCCGAGACACCCGGTCCGATACGCGAGACGATTTCGTCCCAGTAGCCGGGCAGCGAGTGAAATGGCATGGTCTGTCCCGGCGCCGCTCCGCGGTCCGTGAAGAAGATCGTGCCGGCGCCCTGCCAGCGGGCGATCCGCAGCGCCTCGTCGAGATGGGTGCGCGGCACCCCGTGGACGAAGTGGGCGAACTTCCCCTCCGGGTACTCCGCGGTCCACTCGGCCACCTGCGACCAACGGTAGTCCGCCCAGGACCCGGCGAAGGTGACCAGCTGGTCCGCCGTCTCCGCGTAGCCGGGGTACGGGTGGTGGCCCTGGCCGAGGACGAGGTGGGCGTCACCGCCGAGGAGCGCCGAGAGGGTCGCGGTGACCCTCCTCACTCCCGGCAGGTCCGTCCGGTCCGTGGGACAGCGGTCCAGGTAGAAGCCGCCGACGCGGTACCAGTCGAGGTAGCGCTGGGCCTGCGAGACCAGCTCCCCGAAGGGGCGCGAGCCGTGCGCCAGGTCCAGGTGCCCGAGCACCTTCCCGCCCGTCGCCCGGCCGCCGCCCCACATCGACGCGCTGCGCGCGGCCTCCTCGAACGCGTGCCGGAGCCGTCCGGTGGCCTCCAGGCAGTGCGGGTCGGGGCGGGAGCCGGGGCCGTCGGCGACGTTGAGCACCGCCCAGTGCACGGGCGTGCCGGGGCGGGTCAGTTCGGCCCATTCGACCGGGGCGAGCAGCGGATGGGCGTAGCCGGGGGCACCGATGCCGAGGGTCCGGAGGGCGCCGGTCGCGGTGCCGGCGCGCGTCAGATGCGACACGCCGCCTCCATCCAGATGTCGGCGAGCGACTCCTCCAGGTTGATCCGGGGGCGCCAGCCGAGCCGGTCCCGGGCGGTGCGGACGTCGGCCTGCTGCCAGGGCCCGCAGCCGTCGGGGTACGGGAAGGGCGTGGCCGCCAGCTGTTCGGCGATGGTCGCCTCGGTGCGCGGGGCGCCGATGACGGGCCGCTGCGGGACGCCGTGCGGGACGTCGACCTCGTGGAGGTTGCCCGCGTAGCCGGCGACCCGGGCGAGGACGGCGGCGGCGTCCCGGAGCCGGACGGCCCGGCCCGTACCGATGTTGACGACGCCCTGGGCGGCGGAGAGGGAGGCGGCGTGCACGGCGCGGGCCACGTCCCGGACGTCCACGAAGTCCCGCTGCACGCCGAGGCCGCTGAGCTTGAGCTCGCCGTCGCCGGCCTGCATCGCCCGGCGCATGGCCTCGGCGAGCCGGCCGAGCGGGGAGCCGGCCGGGGTGCCGGGGCCGACGGGCGAGAAGACCCGCAGGACGACGGCGTCGAGTCCGGAGCCGAGGACGAGTTCGGTGGCGGCGAGCTTGGAGACGCCGTACGGGCCTCCCGGGCGCGGCACGGCGTCCTCGGCGGTCGAGGAGCCTGGCTGGCTGGGCCCGTACTCGGAGGCGCAGCCGACCTGGACGAGCCGGGCGCCGCAGCCGCTGCGGCGCAGGGCCTCGCAGACGGTGGCGACGGCGACGGTGTTGTGCCGGGTGAGGTCGCGGGCGCCGCCGCGGGTGGCGCCGGCGCAGTTGACGACCACGCCGGGGTGGACGGCGTCCAGGAAGCGGGTGAGCGCGCCGGGGCTGCCGGTGGCGAGGTCGAAGCGGACGTCGGCGTCGTCGCCGCGGCCGAGGGCGGTGAGGTGGACCGCCGGGTCGGCGAGCAGCCGGTCGGCGACGAAGCGGCCGATGAAGCCGTTGGCTCCGAGCAGTAGCACCCTCATCGTGCGGCCCCTTCGTGCCGACCGGCCGGTGCTGGGGAGTGAGGGGTCATGGTCTGGGTTCTCCTTGCGGGTGGTGAGTCGGGCCGGGCGCCCGCGGCGTCGGCTCCGCGGGTGCGACGGGTCAGGGGGTGGTGTGGGCGGAGGCCCGGGTGAGGGCGCCGGTCGCGTGGGCCAGCAGGCCGAGCGCGGCGGCGCCGCAGACGAGCGCGGGGAGGGCGTCGGCGCCCCAGGCGTCGACGGCGGTCCGTACGGGGACGGCGAGCGCGTCGAAGCCGGGGAGCGGGAGCCGGGCGGCCAGCACGCTCGCGAGGCCGAGGGCTTCGGCGGCGCAGGCGGCGGCGAGTGCGGCGGCGGCGGTCTCGCCGTGTCCGTGGACGGCGAGCAGCCGGGCGGTGAGGAGCAGGGCGCCGAGGGCGAGCGCGCCGGCGGTGAGGCCGGTGAGCGCGAGCAGGGCGGTGAGGGCGGCGAGGTGCAGGAGCACGGCGGCCAGCAGCCACGCGCGCGTGGCGGCGGCGAAGTCGGCGAGGCCCCGGCTCTCGGCGATGCACCGCCGGGCCCGGCCCGCGAAGAGGCGGGCGCACCAGGCGGCGGGCGCGACGGCGAGCGCGAGCCCGAGGAGCGGAGCGGGGTCGACGCGCCAGGCGCCGTCGGGTCCGCCGCGGAGCACCTCCTCCAGGAGCCCGTCGCCGGCGACGGCGTAGACGAGCAGCCAGAGGGTCCACACCCGGGCGGCGGGCGCGGCGGCGGGCGCGTGCAGGGGTCCGCGCCGGACGGCGAGGACGAGCGCGGCGGCGAGCCCGAGCACGCCGGCGGTGCCGGTGACGAGCCGGGCGGCCCCGTCGAGGTGGAGCAGCGCGGGCACGAGGAGCGCGGCGGCGGCCCCGGGCGCGCACGCGGCGAGCGCCCAGGGCGCGCGGGGCCCGTCGGCCTCCTCGTCGGGCGCGGCCTCGCGGTGCGCGCGCGGCACGCGCGCGTACAGCTCCTCGGCGAGCGAGAAGACGTCCCGGTGCCGGTAGCGGGCGGCGGTCCGGTCGGTGAACCCCTGCGCTTCGAGTCCGGCGGCGACCTCCAGCGGGTCGACGGCCCGCTCGCACAGCTCCCGGTGCCGGTGCATGAGCACCTTGACGGGATCGCCGCCGCTGCGGCGCGCCTTCCCGGCGGGCGCGCTGCCGGGCGGGGAGGCGGGTGCGGGGGCGGGCGGCTCCCCCCAGGCGGCCCCGGGCCCGGGCGCGACGGCTCCTCCCGGGGCGGGGACGGGCTCGGGCTCGGGGGTGGGCTCGGGTACGCCCTCCGGTGCGCAGGCCTCGGCCTCGGCTTCCGGCTCGGACACGTCGTCCGGCTCCGGCTCCGCCTCGCGCACGCGCGCGTGCGGGGCGGGGCGGGGCGGGCCGAAGGCGGAGAGGAGGTCGTCGAGGGCGGTCTCCCCACCGGGAAGGGGGGCGGGGTCCGCGTGGAGGTCGAGGGTGGGGAGCGTGCCGGCGGGCCCCGGGGCTATGCCGGGTGGCGTGGGTTCCGCATCCACCGCGGGGGCGCCGAGGAGGGCCTCGGAGCGGGCGTCCCAGGCTCCGGGGCTCGTCGGGGCGGCGGGGCCGCGCATGGGGGTGCCTCCTTCAGGCATCGGGGGCTCCTGTGCCCGCGGAGACGGCCTTCGGCGCCCAGCTGCCGGGGAGGTGGGCCTCCGCGGGGTGGGCGAAGGGCACGTCGGACCCGGCGCGGTGGCGTACCGGCGCAAGGGAGAGGAGTTCCAGGTAGATGCCGCGGAACGCGGCGAGGTTCTGGTCGACGGTGAAGAGTTCGAGCGCGCGGGCGCGGGCGGCCGCGCCGAGCCGGTGCCGGCGCTCGGGGTCGCGCAGCAGCGCGAGGCAGGCGTCGGCGAGCGCACGGGGGTTGCGCGGGGGCACGACGAGCCCGGTGCCGCCGATGATCTCGACCACGGCGCCGACGTCGGTGGAGACGGTGGCCCGGGCGCAGAACATGGCCTCGACGAGGCTCGCGGGGAAGCCCTCGACGGTGCTGGAGAGGACGACGACGGCGGCGGAGGCGTAGACGTCCTCCAGGGTGGGCGCCTCGGGTCCGCCGAGCTCCTCGAAGGAGACGGGGTTCTCGCCGACGGCGTGGGCGCCGGCCGCCTCGTCGGGGAAGAGCTGCGCGGCGAGCGCGGCGCACTGCGCGAGGTAGGCGCAGTGGTCGGCCTCGCCCTGCTCGGCGGGGACGGAGACGATCCGCAGCCGGGTGTCGGGCTGCCGGGCGCGGAGGTCCGCGAAGGCGTGCAGGAGGGCGACGAGGTCCTTGGCGGGCTCGACGCGGCCGATCCAGACGAGGGTGCCGGGCTCGCCGCTCTCCTCGTCCTCGCCGACCTCGGCGAACCGCTCGGCGGGCATGCCGGGGTGGACGGTGCGGACCCGCTCCCGGTCGGCGCCGAGGCGCTCCTGCCAGCGGCGGGCGTGCGCGTTCCCCGGGGTGAGGAGGGCGGCCTCGCGGTAGGTCTCCCCGGCGAGGCGGCCGTGGAGGGCGGCGAGCAGGGCGCGCAGGGCGGTGGAGTGCCCGGCGTTTCCCGCGTCGAGGTAGTGGGAGCGCAGGCCGACGCCGTACTCGGTGACGAGGAGCGGGGTGCCGAAGAAGCGTTTGGCCAGGAGGCCGGGGAGGGCGACGGGTCCGCCGGCGGTGGCGTGGCAGAGGTCGGCGGCGCCGAGGGCGGTCTCGTCGTACCAGCCGAGGGAGAGGGGGCGCAGGGCCCGCTCCAGGTGGTCGGCGAAGGCGAGGTGGTCGCGGAGTCCGGACGCCGCGGCGGCGCGGCGGGCGCCGGGGGCGCGGCAGGCGGCCTCCAGGAGGCGGACGGCCTCGTCGGAGCGGAGCGCGCCGGGAAGGCCGCCGACGGCGCGCGCGAGGTCGGCGAGGGCGCCGAGGCCGTCGGCGAAGGCCCGCGCGGGCTCGTCCTCCCCGGGGCCGGGGACGGCCTCGGCGGTGAGGCCGGTGGCGAGGGCGTGGAAGCCCTCGGCGAAGCGGCGGCGGTCCCGGCGGCCGTAGGCGCGGCGGCCCGCGCGCTCGGGCGGGGCGGCGGCGGGGGCGCCCTCGCCGGTGGCGGGGACGGGCCGGGTGTTGGGGGGCAGCGGGGCGGCGGGGAGGGGGCCGCCGACGGCGTACAGGTCGAAGTCGTGAGGGGCCAGGCCGCGGACGAGCCGCTGCCACCACGCCACGGTGTCACCGGTGGCGCACGGTGCGCCACCCTCCGTGAGCAGTCCGATCCGCACGAGTCCACACCCCCGGTCGTCGTCGACGGGGATTCCCGGGCCGGGAATCCCACAGCGGGATGAACGTAAGCGCAGCGGCCGGTGGTACGACGGACGGTTGTCCGCCGCACCACCGGAAGGGGTGAATGCGCGTGACTTTCCCGGCCCCGTCGCGTTCGTCCGGAGTACGCCGCCGGGCGGGAAACCCGTCGGGAATCAGGACGGGAAAGGCGAATTCCGGGGGCGCGCGCGAGAAAGCCGGAAAGGCGAAACGACGACGGCCGGAGGCGACGAAAACGCCCCCGGCCGAAAACGCCGAACGGCGCGGTCAACTCCCCGGATGCACCCAGGGGTTGGGCTTGCAGCTGATTCCGTCGACGTTCAGGGACTTGGTCTGCTGCTGCATGACGGGCGCCAGCGCGCCGGGCGTCCGGCACGACACGTGGTTGTGCCCGAGCCGGTGTCCGACCTCGTGGTTGATCAGCATCTGCCGGTAGGCGTACATCGCCTTCGGGCCAAAGGTCTCCGAACCCTGGGCCCAGCGGAAGGCGTTGATCATCACGCGCTCGGTGGAGGCGGAGTCGCAGGAGACGTTGTCGATGGTGGTGTCGAGCCCCGACTTGGCGCACCAGGCGCCGGTGGTGCCGGGGCTGGCGAGGGTGACGACGAAGTCGGGTTGCCCGCTGGAGATCCGCTCGAAGGCCATGGCGCCCTGACCGGCCCAGCTGCGCTTGTCGTTGAGGGTCTGCTGGACGGCCCGCGCGAAGAGCTTGGCGTCGAGACCGAGCCCCTTCTCGACGTCCACCCGGTAGCGGTACTTCCGTCCCGGACCCGGCGCCTTGTCGAGCCCCGCCACGGCCTCGAACTCGCCGGAGGCGGTGAGCTTCGGGTCGATCGGGAACCGATGGGTCATCAACTGCTCGTACGTGGGCGCCGCCTGCGTCCTCGCGGGGGCCGGGCTCGACGGGGCGACGCGCTCGTCGGAGCGCGAGGCCGAACCGTCCGAGGCCCGCTCGGCGGGCTCCTGCGCGGCGCGCGCGGCCGGCGCGTCGTCCTCGCCGTCGGCGACCTGCCCGGCGACGACGATCGCGAGGCAGGTGGTGACGGCCGCGGCGGCGATCCCGGTGAACGCCCGCCCCTTGCCGCCGCGCCCCCCGACGGCCTCGGGCTCGCCCTCGGCCTCGACCGGCGGGGCCACGGGCGCCCGACGGGGTCCGGGGATCACCGGCACGGCGCCCGTGGCGGGCCCGTACCGCTCGGGCCCCGGCCGCCCGTTCTCCTCGTCCGCGGGATGCCCCCCGCGCACCGGAATCCCGTACGCGGGCGTGTCCGGAGCCCCGTGCGCGGCCGCGTCGCCGTGCACGGGCGTCCCGTGCGCGGGCGTGCCCTGCCCGGCACCCCCACCCACCGGGCTCCCGTACGTCGGGGTCCCGTGCGCGGGGGTCCCGTACGCGCGGGTCCCGTGCGCCGGAGTCTCGTAGCCGGGCGCGCCCGGCGCCGCGGCACCGCGCGCGGAAGCCGCGTACCCCGGAGCGCCCTGTGCGGAGGCACCCCGTCCGGGCGTGCCGTGCGCGGGCGTGCCGTGCGCCGGGGTCCCCTGTGCCGGGGTGCCGTAAGCGGAAGCGTCGCGCCCGGGAACGCCGTACGCGGGTGCGCCCTGGCCGGAGGCGCCGCGACCGGGAGCGCCCTGGGGCGGGGTGCCGTACGCCGGGGTCCCCTGGGCGGGTGTGCCCTGGCCCTGGAAGGGACCGTGGCCTCGGATGGTGCCGTGGGCCGGGGTGTACTCGCCCGTGCCGTCGCCGCTCCTGCGGCGGCGGCCCGTGCCGGCGCCGGTGTCCGTCACGGGCGTGCGCCCGGTGTCGGGCGTGCGCCCGGTGTCCCCCGTCGGGGTGCGCCCGGCGTCGCCCGCCGTGGGCGCGGGCCCCTTGCGACTATGTCGTCCCACCCCGGGTTCAGCTCCCGTCGTGCCGCGCGTCGTGGTCCGCGATCAGCTCCCGCGCGGCCGCGGCGACCGTCTCCGGGTACTCCATCATCGCCACGTGTCCGGCGTCGGGCAGGCTCAGCAGCCGCGAGCCACGGAAGGCCGCGGCGGCCCTGCGGGCCATCCGGTACGAGACGAGCCGGTCACGGCCGCCGTAGATCAGGAGGGTGGGCGCGAGGACCCGCTCCGCCTGCCGCCACAGGCCGTGCTGGCCGCCGAGCGTATAGGCGTCGACGATCCCGCGCGAGGACCTGGCCATCGCGTCCCAGAAATAAGGGAGTTCGAGCCGGCGCTCCATCTCCTCGACGGCGTGCCGGAAGCCCTCCTCGGTGACCTGGCCCGGGTCCCCGTAACAGAGCGAGAGGACGCCGCGGACGCGCTGCTCGGCGGTCCAGTCGCGGGAGAGGTGGGCGAAGAGCCCGGCGACGCCGGGGACGGCGAGCAGTGCCGTCGGCCAGGCGGTGCGCTGGGCGCGCAGCTCGGGCAGGGCCGGCGAGACGAGGGTCAGGGTCCTGACCAGGTCGGGCCGGACGGCGGCGACGCGGGTGGCGACGGCGCCGCCCATCGAGTTGCCGAAGAGGTGGACCGGGCCGCGCCCGGAGGCGTCGAGCAGCCGGATGACGGCCCGGGCGTGCCCGGTGACCGAGTAGTTGCCGTCGTCGGGCGGCGGGGAGTCGCCGAAGCCGGGCAGGTCGACGGCCTCGCCGTCGACGAGGTCGGCCAGGAGCGGCATGAGGGCGGACCAGTTCTGCGAGGAACCGCCGAGGCCGTGCACGTAGAGGGCGGGCGGCAGACCGGTGCGGACGCCGGGCCGGGAGCGCACGGTGAGGGTGAGACCGGGGAGTGCGACGGAGCGGAGCTCCTCGCCGTCGGCGACCCGGACGGCGCGCGGAGGCGACGACGCCGGAGCGGTGTCGGCGGTCCGGGTTTCCGGCAGCTCGGTCGAGGACATGGCCGCAATATTACGAGACGATCACGCGGGCCCGGGTGTGGGTGCGGTCACAGGGTCCGCGTGGCGCCCGCCCCGGCCCCGGTCCCGGCCCCCGCGGGGGCGGCTCGGGTGCGGGCGGACGCCGCTGCTCCTACGCTCGAAGGTGAGGGTCATCCGCGCGGGCGGCCGCCCGCGCACGGGGAGGACGGGAAGGAACCGCATGACTGTCGATCCGTCCGAGCCGGACACGTTCCCCGAGGAAGAGGACACCGTGCTCGACGAGGAAGTCCCGGAGGCCGACGCGGCCGAGCAGCACACCGACCTGCGCCCCGGGGAGGACGAGCCGCTCAGCGGCATCACCCACGAGGCGGCGGACGAGGGAGACGCCTCGGAACAGGCGCGAGTCGTCACGCTGGACGAAGACGACTACCGCTGACGACACCACCGACGACCAGCACCGACCACGACCACGGCCCACGACCACCGACGACAATCCTCCGCCGACTACCGCTGATTTGTTCGGTTTAATCTTGAATCGCCTGTCGACCCAGGCGTCCGGTCCGTGAAATTCTGCGTCCGCACCGCGCACACCCGGGTTACCCAAAAGTACGATGGCCGCGCGGCGCGACAGCGCACTGGATCGAATTCTTGGGAGGCCGCGTGAGCGCCATCGAGCAGACAGAGGCAGCACGCCCTCGCGGTACGCGGCTGCCGCGCCGTGCCCGGCGGAACCAGCTGCTCGGCGCGGCCCAGGAGGTCTTCGTCGCCCAGGGCTACCACTCGGCGGCCATGGACGACATCGCCGAGCGGGCCGGGGTCAGCAAGCCGGTGCTCTACCAGCACTTCCCCGGCAAGCTGGAGCTCTACCTGGCCCTGCTCGACCAGCACTGCGAGTCCCTGCTCCAGTCCGTCCGCACGGCCCTCGCCTCCACCTCGGACAACAAGCTCCGCGTGGCGGCCACCATGGACGCCTACTTCGCCTACGTCGAGGACGAGGGCGGCGCCTTCCGGCTCGTCTTCGAGTCCGACCTCACCAACGAGCCGGCCGTGCGCGAGCGGGTCGACCGGGTGAGCCTCCAGTGCGCCGAGGCGATCTCCGAGGTCATCGCCGAGGACACCGGCCTGTCCAAGGACGAGTCGATGCTGCTCGCCGTGGGCCTCGGCGGCGTCTCGCAGGTCGTGGCCCGCTACTGGCTCTCCAGCGAGTCCCCGATCCCGCGCGACACGGCGGTCTCCCTCCTCACCTCGCTCGCCTGGCGCGGCATCGCGGGCTTCCCGCTGCACGCCGTCGAGGGCCAGCTGAGCGCCGAGGGCCACTGACCGTCTCTTTGTTCCCGGGCACTGTTCGCTCCTGGCGTGCCGCCACTGAGCCGTGCGCGTCCCCTCACCGGGCTAATGTGTGCAGCGTACGGCGCGGGTTCATCGCGCATGGCTGACCGTTCGGAGGGACATAGCCGTGGAGGTCAAGATCGGCGTGCAGTACGCACCCCGGGAGATCGTTCTGGAGAGCGGGCAGCCCGCCGAGGACGTGGAGCGCGCCGTCGCCGACGCGCTGTCCGGCAAGGCGCCGCTGCTCAGCCTCGAGGACGAGAAGGGCCGCCGGGTCCTCGTCCCGTCGGACAAGATCGCGTATGTCGAGCTGGGCGAGGCCGCGGTGCGCCGCGTGGGCTTCGGCACGCTCTGAGCCCTGGCTCTCGCCGCTGAAGGCGACGAGGAGGCCCGGAAGGACACCCGTCCTTCCGGGCCTCTTCGCGTACCTCCGTCCGGGTGGCGCCGGGGGCGTGCCGGGGGGCGCCCCCGCCGCCTGGTTCCGGCCGCGGCCGACGTGTGTACGGGGCGTCCCACCAGGGCGGAGGGAGGATTGCGTTCCGGTGGCCCGGGGTAGGAGGGGGCTTGACCGCACCACCCGCCCCGCACCCCCCGCGAGGTGATCCACCCGTGTTCCTGGAAGCCCTCGGTTCCGCCCTGCTCGGACTCGCCCTGGCCTGGGCCGCCGCGCACCGCCTGCCCGACCGCCTGCCCGTCCGGAGGACCGTCCTCCTCACCGGTGCGCTCGGCGCCGTCTTCGGGGCGCTCGTCACCCACGGGGCGCTCGGCCCCGGCCACTTCCTCGCCACCCTCGTCGGCGCCGTCGCCGTGGCGGCGGTGCTGCTCTCGCTCCTGGTGCGCCCGGCCGCCCGACGGCTGCGCCGATCATCCTCCGCCGCGTACTGAGCCCGTAGCGGCGGGACGGGTACCGGCCGAGCGCCCGCCGGTGAAGCGCCTGCCGACCGCGAACGGCCGCGTGGCCCGGGACCGTCCGGGTCCCGGGCCACGCGGCCGTCGCACGCGGGGGCTCAGGCCGCCAGGCCCAGCGCCGCCATCCGCTTGGTGTGCGCCTCGGTGATCCGGGAGAACATCCGGCCCACCTCCGCCAGGTCGAAGCCGTCCGCGACCCCGCCGACGAGCATCGTGGAGAGCGCGTCGCGCTCCGCCACCACCCGCTGGGCCTGCGAGAGCGCCTCGCCCATCAGACGGCGGGCCCACAGCGCGAGCCGGCCGCCGACGCGCGGGTCGGCCTCGATCGCGGCGCGGACCTTCTCCACGGCGAAGTTGCCGTGGCCCGTGTCGTCGAGGACCGCGAGCACCAGGGCGCGGGTGTCCGAGTCGAGGCGGGCCGCGACCTCGCGGTAGAAGTCACTGGCGATCGAGTCGCCCACGTACGCCTTGACCAGGCCCTCCAGCCAGTCCGACGGGGCGGTCTGGCGGTGGAAGTCGTCGAGCGCCTTCGCGAAGGGCTCCATCGCCGCGGTCGGCTCGGCGTCCACGGCGGCCAGCCGGTCGCGCAGCCGCTCGAAGTGGTGGAACTCCGCGGAGGCCATCTTCGCCAGCTCCGCCTTGTCCTCCAGGGACGGCGCGAGCTTGGCGTCCTCGGCGAGCCGCTCGAAGGCCGCGAGCTCGCCGTAGGCGAGGGCGCCGAGAAGGTCGATCACGGCGGCGCGGTACTGCGGCTCGGCGGAGGCCGTGGCCCAGTCCTCGGCGGCGATGCCGGTGGGGCTGGTGTCGGCGTCGGTCCCGCCGGCGGGCGTGGCGTTGTCAGGCGTCTCCATGCACGGCACAATAGCCCGCCGTCCGCACCCCCGAAGGGGCTGGTCAGTCAGTGTGACCGTGCCCTCATCACCATTTCGCCCAACACACATGCGCGATTCCGGGGTACAGTGATATTGCGCCTGCCGAGTATGCGGACATGCTTTCGCACGTTCGGACGTACCCGGTGGGCCGACGCATGAATGAGGATGCCCGGTCGGTGGCCCGATCGGCTCCGGCCCGACAGCCCTTCCGGCGGACCCGCCGAAGGGTCCCTCAGCGGTACGACGCTCGAGCGGCGGCAGTGGTCCCGTGCCACCCGGCGGTGATCTTCCCCAGGATCCCGCGGGAAGAGCCCGGCACGATGAGACCCCCTTCGTTCGCCTCGTACCGCGTCTCACAGAAGAGGCAGCACCCTGACTACGTTCCGAGAGCTCGGAATCCTTCCCGAGACCGCCGAGGCGCTGGAAGCCGTCGGCATCGTCAATCCCTTCCCCATCCAGGAGATGACCCTTCCGGTCGCCCTCACCGGCACCGACGTCATCGGCCAGGCCAAGACCGGCACGGGCAAGACCCTCGGCTTCGGCCTGCCGATCCTGGAGCGCGTCACCGTCCCCGCCGACGTCGAGGCCGGCCGCGCGAAGCCCGAGCAGCTGACCGAGGCGCCGCAGGCCCTCGTCGTCGTGCCGACCCGCGAGCTGTGCCAGCAGGTCACCAACGACCTCCTGACCGCCGGCAAGGTGCGCAACGTCCGCGTCCTCGCCATCTACGGCGGCCGGGCCTACGAGCCGCAGGTCGAGGCGCTGCAGAAGGGCGTCGACGTCGTCGTCGGCACCCCCGGCCGCCTGCTCGACCTGGCGGGCCAGCGCAAGCTCGACCTGTCGCACGTCAAGACGCTCGTCCTCGACGAGGCCGACGAGATGCTCGACCTGGGCTTCCTGCCCGACGTCGAGAAGATCATCAACATGCTTCCGGCGACCCGCCAGACCATGCTCTTCTCGGCCACCATGCCGGGCGCGGTCATCGGCCTGGCCCGCCGCTACATGTCGCGGCCCACGCACATCCGCGCCACCTCGCCGGACAACGAGGGCGTGACGCACGCCAACATCACGCAGCGCGTGTACCGGGCGCACAACATGGACAAGCCGGAGATGGTCGCGCGGATCCTGCAGGCCCGCGGCCGCGGCCTCGCGATGATCTTCTGCCGTACGAAGCGCACGGCCGCCGACATCGCCGAGCAGCTCCAGCGGCGCGGCTTCGCCTCCGGCGCGGTCCACGGCGACCTCGGCCAGGGCGCCCGCGAGCAGGCGCTGCGCGCCTTCCGCAACGGCAAGGTGGACGTCCTCGTCTGCACCGACGTCGCCGCGCGCGGCATCGACGTCGAGGGCGTCACCCACGTCATCAACTACCAGACGCCCGAGGACGAGAAGACGTACCTGCACCGCACCGGCCGGACGGGCCGCGCGGGCAACACCGGTACGGCGATCACGCTCGTCGACTGGGACGACATCCCGCGCTGGCAGCTGATCAACAAGGCGCTGGAGCTCGACTTCGCCGACCCGGTGGAGACGTACTCCAGCTCCCCGCACCTCTACACCGACCTCGACATCCCCGAGGGCACCAAGGGCATCCTGCCGCGCTCCGAGCGGACCCGCGCGGGTCTCGCGGCGGAGGAGCTGGAGGACCTGGGCGAGCCCGGCGGCCGTCGTGGCCGTGGCGGCCGCGCCGAGGCCCCGGCCGAGGAGCGCCCCGCCCGCACCCGCACGCCGCGCCAGCGCCGCCGCACCCGTGGCGGCACGGAGGCCGAGGCCGAGGCCGCGCAGGCGACCACCGCCGCGCCGGAGACCGCCGAGGCCCCCGAGGCCGTCGACGGCCCCCGCCGTCCGCGCCGCCGCCGCACCCGCGGCACCGGCCCGTCGACCGGCGGCATCCCGGTCGCCGGCGCCACCCCGGTGACGCCGGCCGAGGCCCCCGCCGCGCCCGTCGAGGCCGTCGCGCCCGTCCAGGCCGCCGCCCCCGTCGAGGCCCCGGCCGACGAGCCGGCCGCCCCGCGCCGCCGCCGCGGTCGTGGCGGTCGTACGGAGACGGCTCCGGCCGCCGTCGAGACCCCCGCGGTCGAGACCCCCGCGGTCGAGACGCCCGTCCAGGCCGCCGCGCCCGTTCAGGCCGCCGCCCCCGTCGAGGCCCCGGCCGACGAGCCGGCCGCCCCGCGCCGCCGCCGTGGCCGCGGCGGTCGTACGGAGACGGCTCCGGCCGCCGTCGAGAGGGTCGTGGCGCCGGTCGCCAAGGCCGCTCCCGCCGCCCCGGCCCCCGCTGCCGCCCAGGCTCCGGTCTTCACGCCGCGCAAGCGGCGGGTCCGGCCGCGGGTCGAGGACACGGTGAGCTTCCAGACCGTGGAGACGGCCGCCGCCGAGCTGGCCGCCGCCCGCAAGCGGTCGGTCCCGGCCCAGGCCGCGGAGCAGCGCCCGGCGTCCCGCCCGGCCGCCACCGAGGCACCGGCCAAGGCGGCCCCGGCCGTCCAGGCCCCGGCCGCTCCGGTCCAGGCCGCTCAGGCCGCCGTCCCGGCGCAGGCCGTGGCCGCGCCGCCGCGCGCCCGGCGCCGGGCGACCCGTCCGGCCACCACCCCGGGCGCCGTCGTCGAGGCGGCTCCGGCCGTCGTCGAGGCCCCCGCGGCCCCGGTCGTGGAGGAGCCGGCCGGCCGCCCGCGCCGCCGTGCGGTCCGCAAGGCGTCCAGCCCGGTGACGACCACGGCCCCCGCCGAGGCCGTCGTGGTCATCCCGGCCCCGGTCGCCGAGCCGACCCCGGCCGTCGCCGAGCCGGCGGAGGCCCCGAAGGCTCCGCGCAAGCGGGCCGCCGCCAAGAAGACGGCCCCGGCCGCCACCGAGGCACCGGCCGCCACCGAGGAAGCCCCCAAGGCCCCCCGCAAGCGCGCCACCGCCAAGAAGGCCGCCCCGGCCGCCGAGGCACCGGCCGACACCACCGCCACCGCCACCGAGGAGGCCCCCAAGGCTCCCCGCAAGCGCGCCGCCGCCAAGAAGACGGCCCCGGCCGCCACCGAGGCACCGGCCGCCACCGAGGAAGCCCCCAAGGCCCCCCGCAAGCGCGCCACCGCCAAGAAGGCCGCCCCGGCCGCCGAGGCACCGGCCGACACCACCGCCACCGCCACCGAGGAGGCCCCCAAGGCTCCCCGCAAGCGCGCCGCCGCCAGGAAGACGGCCGCGGCCGTGGCGCCGGACGCGTCGGAGCCGCAGACCGCGACGCCGGCCCGTCGGCGCACGGTGAAGAAGGCCGTCGCCGCCGAGGCCCCGGCCGAGGAGGCGCCGAAGGCCCCGCGCAAGCGCGCCGTGAAGAAGGCCGCCCCCGCCCAGCCGGAGGCGTGACGCTCCGCCCGGACCGCCGGGCACGACGGCGGCCCGGCCCCCACCAGGGGCCGGGCCGCCGTCGTCGTACCGGCGACCGCCCTCCGGTTACAGTCCTTTCATGAGCAAGCCCCGCTCCCTGGCCCTCCCGCCGGGCACCCGAGCCCGCCGCCTCGACACCGTGCGCGGCGCGTTCGCCGTGCTCGACACGGCACCGGCGGGCGAGCGGCGCGGGACGGTGCTGATGCTGCCCGGGTACACCGGCAGCAAGGAGGACTTCCTGGCGCTGCTCGGCCCGCTGGGCGAGGCCGGGTACCGCGTCGTCGCCGTCGACGGGCGCGGTCAGAACGAGTCGTACGGCCCCCGGGGCCGCGCCGCCTACCGCCGCCGGGCGCTCGCCCTGGACGCGGTCGCGCAGGCCCTCGCGCTGGGCGAGGGGCCGGTGCACCTGCTCGGTCACTCCTTCGGCGGGATCGTCGCCCGCTCGGCGGCGGTGCTCGCCCCGCGCGCCTTCCGTTCGCTGACGCTGCTCTCCTCCGGTCCCGGCCGGGTCGCCCGCCCGCAGCGGGTCCGGATCCGGGTGCTGCGGGCCGGGCACGCGCTGCTGGCGAAGGACCGGGTGTGGCGGACGACCCGCTGGCTGGACAGCCGGGGCGAGGAGCCCGACGAGGCGGTCGACTCGGAGGAGGTGCTCGGCTTCCTGCGGCGCCGCTGGATGCTGACCAAGGTCGCCCAGCTGTCCGGCACGGGCCGGCTGCTGCTGCGCGACCCGGACGGCGCGGCGGAGCTGGCCGGCCTGGCGATGCCCGTGCACCTCGCGTACGGCTCCGAGGAGATGGTCTGGGCGCCCGCCGAGCTGGCGGAGGTCGCCACCGGCATCGGCGCGCACCACACGGTGGTGGAGGGCGCGGGCCACTCCCCCAACGTCTCGCACCCGCGCGAGCTGGCCGAGCGGCTCGCCGCCTTCTGGCAGCGGGTGGACGCCCCGGCCCACCGGGCCGCTCCGCTCAGTACTGCGCCCTGAGGTGCTGCCAGAAGCCGTCGCGCAGGGCGCGGCGGAGGGCTCCGTGGCCGCGCAGTGAGCGGCTGAGCCGGGATTCGGCCTCGACGAGGAGGTCCTGGTCGTAGCCGGCGGGGAGATACGGGTCGCCGGGCAGGAGTTCCGCGAGCCGGTCGCGGCCGCGTTCGCCGAGCCAGGTGGCGGCGATCTGGGCGCCGACGAAGCGGACCTCGTCGCGGGAGGGCGGCGGCTCGCTGTCGTTCTCGTACATCGTGACCGGGCGGCGGGTGACGTACGGCCGGCAGAAGTCGAGGTCGAAGGTGCGCTGGCTGTCGACCTCCCAGAGCAGCGCCTCGGCCTGGTTGGGGCCGTCGGCGGCCTCGATGCCCCAGAGGTGGACGCGGGCGCCGTAGCCCTGGGCGGCCTCGACGGCGGAGACCAGGTCCTCGTCGCCGCCGACGAGGGCGGCGTCGCTGATGGCGCGGTGGCGGGCGAGGGACTCCAGGTCGGAGCGGATGAGGGAGTCGACGCCCTTCTGCTGGTTGTTGGCGTTGAGGTTGCCGAGGCGGACCTTGACGTCGGGGAGCTCGGCGATGGACTGCTGTTCGGGGGTGTGGATGCGGCGGCGGGCGCCGTCGTACCAGTAGACGCGGAGCAGCCGGCTGTCGGCGAAGATCGTGCGGGCGGTGTCGATGAACGCCTCGATGAGGCCCTCGGCGTCGAGGTCGTAGGAGCGCCGGTCCTCGGTGCCGGTCACCAGCAACCCGGCGGAAGCATGGACGTAACCGGCGTCGACGAAGATGGCGTGGGTGGACGGGGTCTTCGCGACCTCGGCCAGCATCCGCGTCAGGAGCTCGTTGGTGCGCTCCAGGCGGGCGTCGAGCGCGGCGAGGGCGTCGGTGGGCGGTGCGGGGTTCATGGCGTCGTTCATCAGCCCTCATTGTCCGTCGTCGGCCGCGCTACCCGCCAGTAGTTAGCCATCCGAAAATTTTCCTTAGCGTAAGGAATGTTCTGGATGGTTCCGCTGTTGGAGACATACGTACGCCAGTTCTCCGCATGGAGGATCAACTCGGACGAAGGGAGAAGCCATGCGCTTCGAAATCCTGCGACTCGACGACATCGACGGCACGCCCGTCGACTCGACCGTCGTGGACGCCGCCTCCGTCAACCGGATCGTGCAGCAGGCCGCAGCGATCGGCCAGCGCATCTGGATCCGCCCCGCAGAGACCTCCGCCTCGTAACGGGGCAGGTCCACACCACGCACCGCGCCCCCGCGCGGACTCCGCCGAGGCGGAATCCGTACGGGGGCGCAGTGGTGTCCGGGCCCGGGTCAGGCGCCCTGGATCACCTGGGTGACGCCGTTGATGATCTGCTGCACGGCGATCGCGGAGAGCATCATGCCGGCGAGCCGCGTGACGAGGACGACACCGCCGTCCTTGATGACGCGGATGATCCCCAGCGAGAAGCGCATGGCCAGCCAGAGGACGACGTGCATGGCGGCGATGGCGCTCCAGACGGAGACCTGCGCGGCGGCGGTGTCGGCGTGCTGGACGGCGAGGATGACGGAGACGATGGCGCCGGGCCCGGCGAGCAGCGGCATGCCGAGCGGGACGAGGGCGACGTTGACGTCCTTGGTCTGCTTCGGCTCGTCGGTCTTGCCGGTGAGCAGGTCGAGCGCGATGAGCAGCAGCAGGAGGCCGCCCGCGATCATCAGGGCGGGGACGGAGACGTGCAGGTAGTCCAGGATCTGCTGGCCGAGGATGCCGAAGACGGTGATGACGCCGAAGGCGACGGCGACGGCCTGCCAGGCCATCCGGCGCTGGACCTTGGCCGGGCGGCCCGAGGTCAGCGCGAGGAAGATCGGCGTGATGCCGGGCGGATCCATGATCACGAAGAGGGTGAGGAAGAGCGAGCCGAAGACGGCGACGTCGAACACGGTGGGGTGCCTTGCGGTGAGGGTCGAACGGTGGGGTGTGGGGCACCGGACCGGAATTCAGGATTCCGGCACCGGCGCAGGAGTGCCCCGCCCCCGCGCGACGGACGCGCGGGGCCAGGGGCGGTACGGATACGGGCGCGGGCTGCCGTCGCACGACGACGGGAGGACGCGGAGGCCGGCGCGGGCGGCTCGGACCTGTCCGCCGGACCGGGCCCGAGGGCGCGTCCGGCCGGTCGGACCGGAGGCCGTCGGCGGACCGGGCCCGGGAGACGTCCCGGCAGGTCGGCCCGAGGCCCCGGCCGTCGTCGGCCGGCCCCCCGGGGCCGCGTCACACGACGGGCGAGCCCGGGGATCCGTCCGGCGGGTCGAGCCCCGGAGCCCGTCCGGCGGGTCGGGACCGGAGGACGCGCCCGGCGGGTCAGCCCTGGGTCAGGGCTCCGCCGGCGCCGGGGACCGGGAAGGCGCCGGTGGCACGGCGGGTGATCTCGCCGTAGATCTCGGGATCGGTGGTGTACTCGCCGAGCCGGCAGGTCTTGCGGCTGCCGTGGTAGTCGCTGGAGCCGGTGACCAGCAGGCCCAGCTCCTTCGCGAGCCCGCGCAGCCGCGCACGGGTGGGCTCGTCGTGGTCCATGTGGTCGACCTCGATGCCGTCGAGCCCGGCCTCGGCGAGCGCGGCGAGCGCGGACTCGGGCACCACCTGGCCGCGCTTGACGGCGCCCGGGTGGGCGAAGACGGTGACGCCGCCGGCCGCCTTCACGAGCCGGATCGCGTCCACCGGGTCCAGCTCGTGCTTCTGCACGTGCGCGCGGCCGCCGTCGGCGAGCCACTCGGCGGTGAAGGCCCCGGAGACGTCGGGGACGACCCCCAGCTCGACGAGGGCCTCGGCGACGTGCGGTCGGCCCACGGAGCCGTCTCCGGCGATCCGCTCGACCTGCTCCCAGGTGACGGGGACGCCGAGCTCCCGGAGCCGGGCCACCATGGCCCGGGCGCGCGGCACCCGGTCGTCGCGGACCAGCTCGCGCTCGGCGAGGAGGGCGGGCTCCTCGGGGTCGAAGAGGTAGGCCAGCATGTGCAGGCCGATGCCGTCGAGGCGGCAGGAGAGCTCGGCGCCGGGGACGACGGTCAGCCCCTCGGGCGCGGCGGCGATCGCCTCGGCGTGCCCGCGGGTGGTGTCGTGGTCGGTGAGCGCGACGACGTCGAGCCCGGCCGCGGCGGCGTGGCGCACCAGCTCGGCGGGGGTGTCGGTGCCGTCGGAGGCCGTGGAGTGGCTGTGCAGGTCGATGCGCACGACGCGGTTCTCCAGGGGCTCGGGCACGGACGAGTGACGCTCCAGCATAACGGGCGATACGCCCCCGCCTGTACGGGCCCCACCCGGCAGGCGCCCATTACGCGCCCCGGGGCGCCCGGACCGTCAGCCGAGCAGGCGGGGGGTCAGCGCGCCGCAGGGCAGGAGGTCGACCTCGGAACCCGCGTCGCGGAGGTCGGTGAGGACCAGCTCGTCGTACATGAGCAGCCCGGACTGCTCGGGCCAGACGATGGCCCAGAGCCAGAGCCCGCGCGCCTCGCCGGCGAAGACCGCGCGGTCGTGGGGGGTGCCGGTGACGTGCCACAGGGGGGTGGGACGGCCCGCGGCGAGGACCTTGGCCGCGGGCGGCTTGTCGATGGCCATGCCGGAGCCGGGGTCGGGGCCGTCGATGCCGGCGTAGCGGGCGCCGAGGCCGACGCCCAGCTCCTCGGCGACGAGCAGCAGCTCGCCGATGCCGCCGAGCGGGCCGGGCCCGGAGCAGGCCACGGCGGTGGCACGGCCGCCGCTGCGGTCGTCACCGGCGTACGCGACGCCGGTGAAGAGCCAGCCGACGGGCAGCGGCCAGGGCATCCAGACGGGCACGTGGGAGCGGTGCACGACGACGCCGAGGCCTTCGATGCTGGGCGGGATCACCGGCTGGAGCGGATGCACGGGTCCGTGTACGTCGCACTGCCAGGAGTCGGAGAAGAGACCGGGCGCCCTGACCCGCCCACCGCACTTCGGACAACTGGGTTCGCCCCTCATAGGGCTCAACGGTCCTCCCGCGCGCGCCTCCCGTCAAGAACGGCAGCGGCCGATCACCCGTCCGGCCGGGAGCGTTCACCCCGGCGCGCGCCGCCCCCGGCCCGGGGCCCGGACCGGGCTCAGTCCCGGGCTCGGTCCAGGACTCAGTCGAGGGCGACCGAGCCGCGCAGCGGGTCCCGCAGGTCCGTGCCCTTCGCGAGCCACCGCTCCTCCAGGGCCTGCGCGCCGTGCACCCGCTTCCAGGCGGCCTCGTTCGGCGTCATCGGCAGCAGCGGCAGGAAGCGCACCGGGTCCATCGGCTCGTCGAGCTCCAGGTGCTCCACCAGCCCCCCGGACTCGGCGACGAGCACCGAGCTGAAGCCGGCGCCCGGCCAGAGCGGGTCACCGAGGTCCAGCGAGGCGCCGGGGGCCACGACCACGCCCTCCACCTGAGGGGTGGCGGCGAGCACGGCGAGCGGGCGCAGCACCTTGTCGGTGTCGGCGCGCCCGAGGCGTACGGTCAGGACGAGCTCGGCGCGCGGGCCCTTCACCGGGTCGGCGAGGGCGGCGGTCGGGTCGGCCATCGGGGCGGCGGACATGCCGAGCGTGGCGTAGCGGACGAGCCCGGCCTCCGCGTCGACGAAGCGGAGCACCTCGATCCGGTCGGTGCCCAGGAACGTCACCGCGGCCCGCGCGTCCGGTTCGCCCAGGGCCGTACGCAGCCGGGCCTCGACCAGTGCAAGAACTTCTCCCATGCGGGGAGCATAGATCGCGTATGGAACGGGCAAAGTAAGGGATTGACCCTCGGTCGGCTGATAGTGTTGGCCACTGGTCGGGTTTCCCGACTGTGCGTCACACGTCATCCCTCACGAGGGACCGGCCGGAGGAGGTGGGACTGCGATGGACCGAAGTCGATCGGGCAGTACCAGCCGCTCTTCCGCCGCACCGCACCCGAGCCCGGTGCGTTCCCCCCTCCGGTGACCCCGGGTCCCTGAACCGCGGACCCCCCTCTCCGGCATCGCGTACGACGGAAGAGCGCCCCTCTTTGCCTGTCTGAGTTGCGAACGCCGTCACCGCGATCCTCCGGTGCCGCCCGCTTTGTGGACGACGTCCCTCTCCCGTCCTCATTCCGGGTTGCGCCACGCTCGCCGACGGCCTGTCCGTGAAGGAGCACGCCCATGTCGATGATCCGTGACCTGCGCGCCGCCGTTCGGCCCAGCCTGCGTCCGAGCCTGCGCAAGACCCCGACCACGTACACGAACTACGACCCGACCCGCGACCACTCGGCCTCCAGCGCCATCGTCGACTGCGCGGTCTACCGCGACGGCCGGCGCATCGACGACCGCGCCTGCCTCACCCCGCGCGGCGCGATGTCGCAGGTGCGGGAGTCCGGCGGCTTCGCGTGGATCGGCCTGCACGAGCCGACCGAGGCCGAATTCGCCGGTATCGCCGCCGAGTTCGGGCTCCACCCGCTCGCCGTCGAGGACGCCGTCCACGCCCACCAGCGGCCCAAGCTGGAGCGGTACGACGACACCCTCTTCACCGTCTTCAAGACGATCCACTACGTGGAGCACGCCGAACTCACCGCCACCAGCGAGGTAGTGGAGACCGGCGAGGTGATGTGCTTCACCGGCCCCGACTTCGTCATCACCGTCCGGCACGGCGGCCAGGGCTCGCTGCGCAACCTCCGCCACCGCCTCCAGGGCGAGCCCGAGCTCCTCGCCAAGGGCCCCTCGGCCGTGCTGCACGCCCTCGCCGACCACGTCGTCGACGGCTACATCGCGGTCGCCGACGCCGTCGAACTCGACATCGACCAGCTGGAGATCGACGTCTTCTCGCCGGCCGCGAAGGGCTCCACGCGCGGCACCGACACCGGCCGGATCTACCAGCTCAAGCGCGAGGTCCTGGAGTTCAAGCGGGCCGTCACCCCGCTGCTGCGCCCGATGCAGCTGCTCTCCGAGCGGCCGATGCGCCTGGTCGACCCGGACATCCAGAAGTACTTCCGGGACGTCGCCGACCACCTCGCCCGCGTCCAGGAGCAGGTCGTCGGCTTCGACGAGCTGCTGAACTCGATCCTCCAGGCCAACCTGGCGCAGGCGACCGTCGCGCAGAACGAGGACATGCGCAAGATCACCTCGTGGGCGGCGATCGTCGCCGTCCCCACGGCGGTCTGCGGGGTCTACGGCATGAACTTCGACCACATGCCGGAGCTGCACTGGAAGTACGGCTACCCGATGGTCCTCGGCGGCATCGCCGTCATCTGCTTCGCGATCCACCGCACCCTGAAGCGCAACGGCTGGCTCTGACCGGCCTGCCGATAGGCTGCGGGCCATGACTGAAGAGCTGTTCCTCGTCGAGGAGGCCACCAAGAAGTCCGGCCTCGTCTGGGTCCGGGGCACCGGGCCCGCCCGGGCGCTCTGGCACGTCTGGCACGACGGCGCCGCCCACGTGGTCGGCGACGGCCCCGGCGAGCAGCCGCTGCCCGGCCTCGCCGACGGGGCCACCGCCGAGGTCACCGTCCGCAGCAAGGACAAGGGCGGCCGCATCGTCTCCTGGACGGCCGCCGTGCACCAGCTGACCCCCGGCACCGAGGAGTGGGCCGCGGCCGTCGCCGAACTGAAGGGGAAGCGGCTCAACGCCCCCGACGGCGAGGCCATGCCCGAGCGCTGGGCGCGCGAGTGCCGCGTCCTGCGCCTCGACCCGCGCGGCGCCACCACCGCGTTCCCCGACGGCTCGCTCGCCGCCGTCCCCCTGCCGTCCCCGGCGACCACCCGCCGACCGGTCCCGGCCGCCCTGCCGAAGCTGCTCTTCCGCCGGAAGAAGCGGCGCTAGGGCAGGCCCGCCGGGGCCGTCCCGAAGGGGTTGTCGATCGCGTAGCGCCACCGCCCGTCCGCGCCCCGTCGGGCGATGTCGGTGGCGGTGCCCTCGACGCGCACCGGGCGGCCGTCGGGGCCGGTGCCCTCGATGATCCAGTCCACCACGAGCAGTGCCAGGTCGCCGGTGGCGTACACCGTGCGCGGGCGGACCGCGATGGGGAGGCCCAGCGCCTGGAGGCGCGCGTTGGCGGCGTGCAGCGCGGACCCGGCGAGCGGGGCGCCGCCCGGGCCCGCGGCCAGCACCGCGCCCTCCTCGTAGACCTCGGCGAGGGCCGCCGGGTCGCCGCTGCCGAAACGGGCCGCGAAGACGGCGGGCACGTCCTCGGGCCGGGTCGCGAGCGCGGGCAGGGCTCCGGACCGGCGCTCGGACGGGGCGCTGGGCACGGCTTCGGGCGGGGTCGCGGACATGGCCGACGGAGGTCCTTCCGTACGGGGAGAATCGGACCCCCGACACGCTAGGAGACGGCCTCGTGACTCACCGAACGGTTGGCCACCCGCCGGGGCTCCCGGACCACGACCCCCGCGCCCGCGTCGCCGCACCCGACCCGGAGTGCCCTGTGGAGATCGCGCTCGCGGCCCTGCGCGGCCGCTGGACCACCCTGGTCGTCCGCGAACTCCTCGGCGGCGAGCGCGGCTACAGCGAGCTGCGGGAGGCGCTGCCGAGGCTCTCCGACAAGGTGCTGTCCGAACGGCTCGCGCAGCTCGCCGAGGCCGGTGTGGTGACGCGGCACCGGCACCCGGGCTGGCCGCCGACCGTGCGGTACGCGCTCACGCCGCGCGGCCGGGAGCTCGGGCCGGTGCTCCAGGCGCTGTGGGACTGGGGCGCCGCGGCCGGCTGAGCCCGGTTCAGGTCCGGGGCAGCTGGCGGCCGTAGTCGAGGGTCTCCTCGCGGTCCGGCTCGGCCAGCGGGAAGTCCTTGTCCCACTCGGAGAGGACGACCAGGCCCGCGCCGCCGCCGCGGGCGAACTGGAGCGGGTAAGGCGAGCCCTCCAGGGCCACGTCGAGCGTGCCGCCCTGGCCTTCCGCGCCGCCCTTCACCTTCACCGTGCGGACGCCGCCGATCTGGTCCCGGTCGCCCTTGACGACCTCGCCGTGCAGCCCGATCAGGCCGCGCAGCAGCTGGTCCATCTCCGTGAAGCCGCGCAGCTGCCTGTACGAGGGGTCGTCGCTCGGCACCTTCACGTACTTGTCGTCGAGCTTGTCGGCGGCCTCCGTGTCGGCCTCGCTGGGCTTGCCGTCGCCCTCCTCCTCGTGCGACCAGAAGCCGGCGTCGGCCTTGAGGTAGAGCGCGTCGCCGACCCTCAGCAGTTCGAAGGTGCTGTTCTTCGTGGTCACCGAGCCGGTGGCGCCGTTCTGCTTCAGCCGCATGTTCAGCTTGAAGGTGCCGCCCTTGCTGACCAGGGTGCCCGCGAGCCGTACCGCCTTCGCGGCGTCCGCCGCCGTGCGGGCCTCCCGCTCGATCTCCGGCGCCGACAGCTTCCCGACCCCGTTCGTCCCCTCGTCGGGGTCGGGCCCGGCGCAGGCCGTCAGACCCACCGTCAGCCCCGCGCACAGCACCAGCGGCACGGCCGCCCGGCGGAACCGGCCCACGGGGGCCGTGCGGGCGCGTGCCGACGGCACGGACGGGATACGCGATGACGGGGTGCGGACGGCCACCTGCGCTGCCTCTCGTTCTGCGGTGCGGGGGGAACGGGGCCCCGGCCACGCGCACTCACGGCGGGAGGGGCCGCCGGGGTCGGCCGGACGGGCCGGACGGTGCCGGTGGGGGGCGGCAGACCGCAGCGTACCCGGGCGGGCCCGGCGCCCCCGCAGGCAGCCGGACGGCGGCGCTGCCGGAGCGGGGTGGAACACCACGGGCTAGCCTGAACCCTGCGGAGTCCGCCCAGGACACCGCAAAGGCCGCGAAGCCCCCCGCGGGGGCGGCGCGGCGACCCTGATCGTGCGGCACCGAGGAGGCGCGAGGCATGGCGGCAGGCGCCCCCCGGATCTTCGTCTCCCACCTCGCCGGCGTCGCCGTCTTCGACCCCGTCGGCGACCAGGTCGGCCGGGTCAGCGACCTGGTCGCGATGCTCCGCGTCGGCCGCCGCCCGCCCCGACTGCTCGGCATGGTCGTCGAGGTGCTGAGCCGGCGCCGGGTCTTCGTCCCGATGACCCGCATCACCGGCGTCGAGTCGGGCCAGGTCATCACCACCGGCGTGGTCAACATGCGGCGCTTCGAGCAGCGGCCCACCGAGCGGCTCGTCCTCGGCGAACTCCTCGACCGGCGGGTGACGCTCGTCGAGACCGGCGAGGAGGTCACCGTCCTCGACATCGCCATCCAGCAGCTCCCGGCCCGCCGCGACTGGGAGATCGACCGGGTCTTCGTCCGCCGCGGCAAGGGCGGGGCGCTGCGCCGCAAGGGCGAGACCCTGACGGTGGAGTGGTCGGCGGTGACCGGCTTCTCCCTGGAGGAGCACGGGCAGGGCGCCGAGAGCCTGGTCGCCACCTTCGAGAAGCTCCGCCCGGCCGACCTCGCCAACGCCCTGCACCACCTCTCCCCCAAGCGGCGCGCCGAGGTCGCCGTCGCCCTCGACGACGACCGGCTCGCCGACGTCCTGGAGGAGCTGCCCGAGGACGACCAGGTGGAGATCCTCGGCAAGCTGAAGGAGGAGCGGGCCGCCGACGTCCTGGAGGCGATGGACCCCGACGACGCCGCCGACCTCCTCAACGAGCTGCCCGAGGAGGAGAAGGAGCGGCTGCTCACCCTGATGCAGCCGGACGACGCGGCCGACGTGCGCCGGCTGATGTCGTACGAGGAGCGGACGGCGGGCGGCCTGATGACGACCGAGCCGATCGTGCTGCGCCCGGACGCCACGGTGGCCGACGCGCTCGCCCGCGTACGGCAGCAGGACCTGTCGCCGGCGCTCGCGGCGCAGGTGTACGTGTGCCGGCCGCCGGACGAGACGCCGACGGGGAAGTACCTGGGCACGGTCCACTTCCAGCGGCTGCTGCGCGATCCGCCGTTCACGCTGGTCAGCTCGCTGGTCGACAGCGATCTGCCGCCGCTCGGCCCGGACACCGCGCTTCCGGCCGTGACCAGCTACTTCGCCGCGTACAACCTGGTGGCGGCGCCGGTCGTGGACGAGAGCGGTTCGCTGCTCGGCGCGGTCACCGTCGACGACGTGCTCGACCACCTGCTGCCGGACGACTGGCGGGAGACGGAGTTCCACGAGGAGGGGGTGCGGGGTGGCTGAGCGGTCGCAGGAACGGGAGAGGGAGCGGGAGCGGGAGCGGGACCAGCCGCGGATCCCCCGCATCCGGCTCGACCAGCCGCGCGAGCGCCGGGCCAGGCTGCTGCCGGAGTACGACCCGGAGGCGTTCGGGCGGCTCTCGGAGCGGATCGCACGGTTCCTGGGGACGGGCCGGTTCCTGGTCTGGATGACGCTGACGGTCGTCGTCTGGATCGGGTGGAACGTCTTCGCCCCGGCGTCGCTGAAGTTCGACGAGTACCCCTTCATCTTCCTGACGCTGGCGCTCTCCCTCCAGGCCTCGTACGCGGCTCCGCTGATCCTGCTCGCGCAGAACCGGCAGGACGACCGGGACCGGGTCAACCTGGAGCAGGACCGCAAGCAGAACGAGCGGTCGATCGCCGACACGGAGTACCTGACGCGGGAGATCGCGGCGCTCCGGATGGGCCTGGGCGAGGTCGCCACCCGCGACTGGATCCGCTCCGAACTCCAGGACCTGGTGAGGGAGCTGGAGGAGCGCGGACGGGATCGTGATCTATTCCCGCCGGACGGCGAGCGCCGGAGTGACGTACCCGACCGTTGACAGCCCTTTCATAGCGAGGTGGTCGTCCCCGTACCATCGGACCTATGGCTACGGAAGACGCGGTGCTCGAAGCACTGGCGACGGTGAACGACCCCGAGATCAATCGTCCGATCACGGAACTCGGCATGGTCAAGTCGGTGGAGATCGGACCGGACGGCAAGGTCGCGGTGACGGTCTACCTGACGGTCTCCGGCTGCCCGATGCGCGACACCATCACGCAACGCGTCACCGAGGCCGTCGCCCGTGTCGAGGGCGTCACCGGTGTCGACGTGACGCTCGACGTGATGAGCGACGCGCAGCGCAAGGAGCTGGCGGCGGCGCTGCGCGGCACCACCGCCGAGCGCGAGGTGCCCTTCGCCAAGCCGGGCTCGCTGACCCGGGTGTACGCGGTGGCGTCCGGCAAGGGCGGCGTCGGCAAGTCCTCGGTGACCGTGAACCTGGCGGCGGCGATGGCCGCGGACGGCCTGAAGGTCGGTGTCGTCGACGCCGACATCTACGGCCACAGCGTGCCCCGCATGCTGGGCGCGGACGGCCGTCCGACCCAGGTCGAGAACATGATCATGCCGCCGTCGGCGAACGGCGTGAAGGTCATCTCCATCGGCATGTTCACCCCTGGCAACGCGCCCGTGGTGTGGCGCGGCCCGATGCTGCACCGCGCGCTCCAGCAGTTCCTCGCGGACGTGTACTGGGGCGACCTGGACGTCCTGCTCCTCGACCTGCCCCCGGGCACCGGCGACATCGCGATCTCCGTCGCGCAGCTGGTGCCGAACGCGGAGATCCTGGTCGTGACGACCCCCCAGCAGGCGGCGGCCGAGGTCGCCGAGCGGGCCGGCTCGATCGCCGTGCAGACCCACCAGAAGATCGTCGGCGTCGTCGAGAACATGTCGGGCCTGCCGTGCCCGCACTGCGACGAGATGGTCGACGTCTTCGGCACCGGCGGCGGCCAGATGGTCGCGGACGGCCTGACGAAGACCACGGGCGCCACCGTCCCGGTCCTCGGCCAGATCCCCATCGACGTGCGCCTGCGCGAGGGCGGCGACAACGGCAAGCCGGTCGTCCTCTCCGACCCCGACTCCCCGGCGGGCTCCGCCCTCCGCGCCATCGCCGGCAAGCTCGGCGGCCGCCAGCGCGGCCTCTCCGGGCTGAGCCTCGGCATCACGCCGCGCAACAAGTTCTGAGCCACGACGAAGGGCGCCCCGCTGCGGGGCGCCCTTCGTCGTACCCGGAACCTCAGGCGTACAGCCCCAGGTCCTTGATCTGTGCGAAGCCGAGCCCGTACGCGCTCATGCCCCGCCCGTACGCCCCGATGTGCACGTCCCCGGCGGAGCCGGCGAGCACCCAGCCGAACTCGGACTCGCGGTAGTGGAAGGGCACCGGCACCCCGTCGACCGGCAGCGACAGCGCGGTCCAGGCGGGCCCGTCGAGGTCGTCCGCCAGCTCGAAGGCCGTCTCGGTCTGCTGGTCGAGCCAGTGGTCCCGCAGCCCGTGGTCGAGCGAGGCGGGCCAGGTGTGGGCGAGCAGCCCGGAGCCGGCCAGCCAGGCGGCGGAGGAGACGGTGGTGGCGTCGAGGACGCCCGTGCCGTCGCCGGTGCGCCGCACCGGGTTCGCGGCGACCGTCACGACGACGGCGAACCGCTCCTTGTCCGTGCCGGCGACCTCGGACTTTATCGACGGCTCGTCACCGTGGCCCACCGAGCCGTGCTGGGCCGTGCCGTCCGCGGCCGTGCCGATCTGCATCAGCCTGCGGGGCCCGGTGAACGCCTCGTCGAGCCCGTACCAGGCGAAGGGCGCGCGCAGAAACCCCTCGGCTTCCACCCGACTCGTCGTCTTCATTCCGGCCGCCTCCTCGTTGCGTCAACTCAAGGAGGATAGCGACCGGCCGGTGACACCCCGTGTCAGGTCGCGTCGGAGTCGTACGGCGGGCGCTCGGGCGCGGCCGGCTTGTCCTGCTTCTTCATCAGGTCGGGCGCGGAGCCGTTGACGGCCGCGGGCGCCGCGGCGGGGGCGGCGGCCGGCGAGGGGGTGGGGGCCGGGGCGGTCTCGCGGCCGTTCACCGCGTCGGCGACGTCGTTCATCTCCTTGCGGAGGTCGAAGGTCGAGCGGAGCTCCTTGAGCTCGCTGAGGTCCTCGTTGCCGTCGAGCTGCTTGCGGATGAAGGTCTTCGGGTTGAGGTCCTCGAACTCGAAGTCCTTGAACTCCGGCCCCAGCTCGCTGCGGATGTCCTCCTTGGCGCTGTCGGAGAACTCCCGGACCTTGCGGATGAAGCGCGAGACGTCCTGGATGACCTTCGGCAGCTTGTCCGGCCCGAAAACGAGCACGGCGAGGACGATGAGCGTCACCAGCTCGAGTGCGCCTATGTCGCTGAACACCTAATAGCTCCTTCACGCCGGACCAGGACGGCCCGGACCACGGTACCCGCCCGGGCTGCCGGACGGGTACCTTGCGATGTCCGCCACATGTACTCGGGCAGGTCCTCAGGTGCCCTGGGCGGAGCCGAGCGTGATCGTCCTGGTCATTTCGCGGCCGTCGCGCGTCAGCGTGAGGGCGAGCGCGTCGCCGGGGCGGTGGGCGCGGATCTTCACGATCAGCTCCTCGCCGTTGTGCACCCGCTGGCCGTCGACCTTGGTGATGACGTCGCCGGGGCGCAGGCCGGCCTTGGCGGCGGGGCCGTCGGGGGTGACGGCCGGCGCGCCGTCCTTGCCCTTGTCGCCGACGCGGGCTCCGTCGCCGTTGAACTGCATGTCGAGGCTGACGCCGATGACCGGGTGGGTGGCCTTGCCGGTGTTGATGAGCTCCTCGGCGACCCGCTTGCCCTGGTTGACCGGTATGGCGAAGCCGAGGCCGATGGAGCCGGCCTGGCCGCCGCTGCCGCCGTCCCCGTCGCCGGAGCCGCCGGCGGCGCGGATGGCGCTGTTGATGCCGATGACGCGGCCCTTGCCGTCGAGGAGGGGGCCGCCGGAGTTGCCGGGGTTGATGGGCGCGTCGGTCTGGAGGGCGTCGACGTAGGAGATGTCGCTGCCGTCGCCCTTCTCGCCGCCGGCGGTGATGGGGCGCTCCTTGGCGCTGATGATGCCGGAGGTGACCGTGTTGGAGAGGTCGAAGGGGGCGCCGATGGCGACGACGGGGTCGCCGACGCGGACGTCGTCGGAGTTGCCGAGCGGGAGCGGCTTGAGGCCGGAGACGCCGGTGACCCGGACGACGGCGAGGTCGTAGCCGGTGTCCTTGCCGATGAGCTTGGCGGAGGCGGTCTCGCCGCTGGAGAAGGTGACGGTGATGTCGCCGGAGGTGGCGGCGGCGTCGACGACGTGGTTGTTGGTGAGGATGTGGCCGCGGTTGTCGAGGACGAAGCCGGTGCCGGTGCCGGCCGAGCCGCCGCCGCTGACGTGCAGGGTGACGACGCCGGGCAGGGCGGCGGCGGCGATGCCGGCGACGCTGTCGGGCGCGCGGTCGGTGGTCCCGGCCCCGGACTGCGGGAGTTCGACCGTGCCGATGCCGCCGTTGCGCTCGACGTAGGCGCCGACGCCGCCGCCGATGACGCCGGTGACCAGGGCGAAGGCGAGGGCCCCGACGAGGGCGAGACCGCGCCGGGACTTCTTCCGCGCGGGCGGGGGCACGGGCGCGTGGCCGGCGCCCCAGGGGTCGTACTGGCCCCAGGCCTGCGGCGGCACGGGTGCCTGCGGCGGGACGGCGGCCTGCGGGGCGGGCAGGGGCGCGGTGGGCAGGAGTGCGGCGGGCCGCTGCACCGGCGGCGCGGGCGCCCACGGCCCCGGCTCGCCGTAGGGCGGCGTCCGGTACTCGTCGGGCTCGTGCAGGGGCTGCGGGGCGGGCGCCTCGTCGCGTACGGGCTCCGCCGGGGCGGCGTCGGCCGTCACGGGCTCCGCCGGGGCGGGCGCCGCCTCGGGGGCCTCGGGGGCCTCAGGGGGCCGGGACGCGGCGTGAGCCGCCTCCGCGGGCGCCGGTTCCTTCGTCATGTCGACCTTCGGGGCGGCGGGCGCCTCCGCGGCCGGCTCCGCCACCGGCGCGGGCGTGGCGGGCTCGGCCGGGTCCGGGGCCTGGAGGGGGAAGTCTTCCGCCTCCGCCGGGGGCGGCGTGGGTATCCGCGCCGCCTCCGGGGGCGTCGAAGGCCGGCTCCACCAGTTCGGCTTCCCGTCGTTCATGCTCTCCCCGCAACCGCTGACCCGTGAGCGCCCGGTGGTTCGGGCGCTCTGACCGAGGATTCAACCAGGTCGGAGGTCAGCGGTGGGAGCCCGGCGGGACGCCGGACGGGCTGGGGGCCGGGCCGGTCGCCGGGCCGAGGGCCAGCTGCAGCGCGGGGGCCGTCGGGCGTATGAACGGCGAGAGGGCGAGGAGCGACTGCGCCTGCACCGCCGTCCGGAGCCGTACCGCCGTCACCGGACCGGCCCGGTCCACGTCCGCCGGGACCGCGCCCGAGGGGACGGTGCCACCGGGGACCAGCGGGGCGCCGGCCACGGACTGGGCGCCGCCCGGGGAGCGCTCGGAGCGGTCCGACCGCCCGGGGACGGAGCCGGAGCCCGTGCCGGGTCCCGCGGAGGCGCCCGCGCGCAGCGGGGTGACCGCGGTGCCGGTGCCCTGCCCGCCGCGCGCGGTGGCGGTGAGGGAGCTCTCGACCGGGATCGTGCCGCCGAGGGCGATGGCCGCGAAGGAGACCGCGCCGGCGGCGGCGACGGCGAAGCGCCGGCCGCGTCCGGGCGGGGCGGTGACGGTGTGGACCCGGAAGCCGGTGCCGGTGTCGGGCGCGGCCGGGGGCGCGGTGGCGAAGCCGTCGCTCTTCACGCCGCCGGCTTCGAGGAGCTGCTCCAGCGGGGAGCGCCCGGGATCGCCGGGGCCGCCGGGAAGTCCCTGGAGGCGGGCGAGGAAGCCTTCGGAGGGCTGTGGGGCGCCGCTGGACGCGAAGACGCTCTTCAGGGCGCGCTGCGCGTCGGCCTCGGCCTTGCAGCGGGCGCAGGTGGCGAGGTGGGCGAGGACCCGCTCGCGGGTGTCGTGGCCGAGCTCGCCGTCGACGAGCGCGGCGAGCCGGTCCCCGAGGTGGTGCTCGGCGGGACTCGGGGACGGGGGACGGGTGCCGCTCACGCTGTCCCGGCCTCCCATCCGACGGTGGCCAGGGCGCGCTCCGCCCGGGCCTCGGGCGAGCGGTGCTTGAGCGCCTTGCGCAGGTGGGAGCGGCCCCGGTGGATGCGGCTGCGGACGGTGCCGAGCTTCACGCCGAGGGTCGCGGCGATCTCCTCGTACGAGAGCCCCTCGATGTCGCAGAGGACGACGGCGGCGCGGAACTCGGGCGCCAGGGTGTCGAGGGCCTGCTGGACGTCGGCGTCGAAGTGGGTGTCGTTGAACACCTGCTGGGGGGAGGGCTCACGGCTGGGGAGCCGCTCGGCGGCGTCGTCGGCGAGCGCGTCGAAGCGGATGCGCTGCTTGCGGCGGACCATGTCGAGGAACAGATTGGTGGTGATGCGGTGGAGCCAGCCCTCGAAGGTGCCCGGGGTGTAGGTCGACAGCGAGCGGAAGACGCGGACGAAGACCTCCTGGGTGAGGTCCTCGGCGTCGTGCTGGTTGCCGGTCAGACGGTAGGCGAGGCGGTAGACGCGACCGCTGTGCGTGCTGACGATCTCCTCCCAGGTGGGCGGAGTCCACGCCTGCGATTCCGCATCCGATGCGAAGGTCGCGGTGGTGGGTGCGGTGTCGGTGGTGTGGAGCTGGTCAGCGGTGTCGGTCACGGATTTCGGCTCACCCGCCGACCTGAGGAGGCGACGCAGCGCCCCTCTCCGATCCACAGGCGCAGCCGCACCTCCCCTATCGGCTCTGGTGGTGTCCAGTGGAGCCCCTACCATAGCCACCTCGCCCGTTAGCTCCGGATAAGAATCTTTACGAGCTTTTGAACCGGCGTCGTCGGCCGCCTCACGCGCTCGTCCTTCCCCTGGTGAACGCCCGGTCCCATCTGCGGGTTCCCGCTGACAGCGGATACAGTCACCGTTGCGCCAACTAAGGGGACAGGAGAGGGCCATTACCGCCAACCGGCAGACGAACTGGGCGTTCGCCGACGCCTTTGTCGCCGAGGACGAAGCGCTGCGCTGGGCCCGCGAGCGGGCCCGTGAGGCAGGGCTGCCCTCGGTGTCGCCGGGCACGGGCGCGGCGCTGCGTCTGCTGGCCGCGTCGGCGGACGCCAAGGCGGTGGCCGAGATCGGTACGGGCACGGGCGTGTCGGGCATCTACCTGCTGCTCGGGATGCGTCCCGACGGCACCCTCACCACGGTGGACGTGCAGCCGGAGCACCAGCAGTTCGCGAAGTCGGCGTTCCGGGCGGCGGGCTTCGCCGGCAACCGCGCGCGGTTCATCCCCGGCCGGGCCCTCGACGTGCTGCCGCGGCTCGCGGACGGCGGGTACGACCTCGTCTTCTGCGACGGCGACCGCGGGGAGTACCCGGACTATCTCGCTGAATCGTTGCGCCTGCTCCGACCTGGGGGTCTGGTCTGCTTCGAGGGCGTCTTCGCGGACGGCCGCACGGTCGACTCCGGTGCCCAGCCGGCCGAGGTGCAGCGGGTCCGCGAGCTGCTGCGCACGGTCCGGGAGAGCTCCCAGCTGCTTCCGACCCTGCTGCCGGTGGGCGACGGCCTGCTGTGCGCGGTCCGGCGCGGCTGAGCGCCTCCCCCGGCTCCCCCCCTCACCAGGCTCCGCCCCTCCCTCGGCTCCGCCCCTCACCCGGCTTCCCCCTCCGGACACACCACCGCCCCGGTGCGGCGGGGCCGTACCGGGGCGGTGGGACAGGAAATAAGGGGAGGGTCAGCCGACGACCTTCTTCAGGGCATCACCGAGCGCCTCGGCCTCGTCCGGGGTCAGCTCGACCACGAGCCGACCGCCGCCTTCGAGCGGAACGCGCATGACGATGCCCCGCCCCTCCTTGGTCACCTCGAGCGGGCCGTCACCCGTCCGCGGCTTCATGGCCGCCATGCTCGTTCCCCTTCCTGAAACCAGCTCATCTTCAGCCGGGCAGCTCCGTACCGCGGAGCACGCGTCACCGGCTTCGAACACATTGCTTCCAGGTCATTATCCCGCATCGCAGGACCCGATGACCAACATCGATCGGCATCGCTTGCGCAACGCGCTCACGCAAAACCCCACATTTCGGCGTCGGGCCTGCGATACTTCGCCGCCGCGGGTCGCTCCGCGGGCCCCGATTCTTTGACGCAGCTCACATGGGCGGTACGGGTGATCTCCGTCATGCTGGGCTGATCAGCCCATCCACGAGACGAAGGGGTCCCGATGGCCGACACGGTCCTGTACGAAGTGAGCGACGGGCTCGCCACCATCACGCTCAACCGGCCCGAGGCCATGAACGCGCTGAACATCGCCGCCAAGGTGGCGCTGCGCGACGCGGCCGAGGCGGCCTCCGCCGACCCGGCGGTCCGCGCCGTGCTGCTGACCTCCGCGGGCGACCGGGCGTTCTGCGTCGGCCAGGACCTGAAGGAGCACGTCGGTCTGCTGCTCCAGGACCAGGAGTCGGGCACCACCGCCACGATGACCACGGTCCGGGACCACTACAACCCGATCGTCCGCGCGCTCACCGGCATGAAGAAGCCCGTGATCGCCGCGGTCAACGGCGTCGCCGCCGGAGCCGGCTTCGGCTTCGCGCTCGCCGCCGACTACCGGATCGTCGCCGACACCGCCTCCTTCAACACCTCTTTCGCGGGCGTCGCGCTCACCGCCGACTCCGGCATGTCCTGGACGCTCCCCCGCCTCATCGGCCAGAGCCGCGCCTCCGACCTGCTGCTCTTCCCCCGCACGCTCACCGCGCAGGAGGCGTACGACCTGGGCATCGTGAACCGCCTGGTCCCCGCCGCCGACCTGCCGGCCGAGGCCCTGAAGCTGGCCCGCAAGCTCGCCGAGGGCCCGACCGTGGCGTACGCGGCGCTCAAGGCCTCCGTCGCCTACGGCGCCGACCACTCCCTCGACGAGGCGCTCGACAAGGAGGACGAGCTCCAGACCCTCGCGGGCGCCTCCGAGGACCACACCATCGCCGTCCGCGCCTTCCTCGCGAAGGAGAAGCCGAAGTACCTCGGCCGCTGACGGTGTCGGACCGGGGCGGGCTACTTCCCGCCCCGGGACGCGCAGTCCGCGAGGTGGTCGTCGACGAGGCCGCAGGCCTGCATGAGGGCGTAGGCCGTCGTCGGGCCGACGAAGCGGACGCCCTTCTTCTTGAGGGCCTTCGACAGGGCCGTCGACTCGTCGGTGATCGCCGGGACGTCCGCGAGGGTGCGCGGGGCCGGGCGGGTCGCCGGATCGGGGGCGTACGACCAGATCAGGGCGTCCAGGTCGCCCGGCGACCAGTCGGCGAGCAGCTTCGCGTTGGCGAGGGTCGCGTCGATCTTGGCGCGGTTGCGGATGATGCCCTCGTCGGCGAGGAGCCGCTCGCGGTCGGCGTCGCCGAAGGCGGCGACCGAGGCGATGCGGAAGTTCCCGAAGGCGCGCCGGAAGCCCTCGCGGCGGCGCAGGATCGTGATCCAGGACAGGCCCGACTGGAAGGCCTCCAGGCAGAGCCGCTCGAAGAGGGCGTCGTCGCCGTGGACCGGGCGGCCCCACTCGTCGTCGTGGTAGGCCGTGTAGTCCTCCGCGGAGAGCCCCCAGGGGCAGCGCGGGAGCCCGTCCGGGCCGGGGATCGCGCCTGCGGTCATCGCTCCTCGCCCTCCGTCGCCTCGCCGCCCGCCGGCGCGCCCGCGAGGGCCGCCTCCAGTTCCGCGATGCGGGCGTCGCGCTCGGCGAGCTCGGCCGCGAGCCGGTCCAGGACGTCGTCGACGTCCTCCATCCGGTAGCCGCGGGCGGCGACCGGCAGCCGGAGCGCCTCGACGTCCGCGCGGTCGACCGGGCGGCTCAGCGGCAGCGGGTCCACCAGCTGCTCCGGGGCCACCTCGGGCAGCACCTCGCTGTCGCCGCCGCCGACGACGGCGAGGGTCACCGCCGCGACGACCACGACCATCGTGATGAGCAGAAACCAGAACACCAGCGCGCCTCTCCCCGGAGTGGAAAACGTCCCGTGCCGATCGTGCCACGTGCCACCGGCGGTTAGGGTCACAGACGAGCAGGTGAGCGGTGGCAAGGGAGGACATAAGGGATGCTGCGCTTGGGACGGCGCGAGTTCGGGCCGCACGAGCCGGTGATCATGGCGATCGTGAACCGGACCCCGGACTCCTTCTACGACCAGGGCGCGACCTTCCGCGACGAGCCGGCGCTGGCGCGGGTCGAGCAGGCGGTCGCAGAAGGCGCCGCGATCATCGACATCGGCGGGGTCAAGGCGGGCCCCGGCGAGGAGGTCACGGCCGAGGAGGAGGCCCGCCGCACGGTCGGCTTCGTCGCGGAGGTCCGCCGCCGCCACCCCGACGTGGTGATCAGCGTGGACACCTGGCGGGCGGACGTCGGCGAGGCGGTCTGCGAGGCCGGCGCGGACGTGCTGAACGACGCGTGGGGCGGCGTCGACCCCCGGCTCGCGGAGGTCGCCGCGAAGTACGGCGCCGGCCTCGTCTGCACCCACGCGGGCGGCGCCGAGCCACGGACCCGGCCGCACCGGGTGGAGTACGAGGACGTGATGGCCGACATCCTGCGGGTCACCGTGGGCCTGGCCGAGCGCGCGGCCTCGCTGGGCGTGCGGCGCGACGGGATCATGATCGACCCCGGCCACGACTTCGGGAAGAACACCCGGCACAGCCTGGAGGCGACCCGCCGGCTCGGCGAGATGACGGAGACGGGCTGGCCGGTCCTCGTCTCCCTGTCCAACAAGGACTTCGTCGGCGAGACCCTCGACCGGCCGGTCAAGGAGCGGGTCCTCGGGACCCTGGCGACGACCGCCGTCTCCGCCTGGCTGGGTGCCCGGGTGTACCGCGTCCACGAGGTCGCCGAGACGAAGCAGGTCCTGGACATGGTCGCGACGATCGCGGGCCACCGCGATCCGGCGGTGGCCCGGCGGGGCCTGGCCTGAGGCCCCGCCCCGCCGGACCCACGGGGTCGGCCCCTAGCGGCCGACCTCCTTGGTGACGAGCGCGACCGCCTCGTCCACGTCGTCCGTGACGTGGAAGAGGAGGAGGTCGCGCTCGCTCGCCTTGCCGCCGGCGACGACCGAGTCGCGCAGCCAGTCGACGAGGCCCTTCCAGTACTCCGTGCCGAAGAGCACGATCGGGAAGCGGGTCACCTTGCGGGTCTGCACCAGGGTGAGCGCCTCGAAGAGCTCGTCGAGGGTGCCGAGGCCGCCGGGCAGGACGACGAAGCCCTGCGCGTACTTCACGAACATCGTCTTGCGGACGAAGAAGTACCGGAAGTTCACGCCGATGTCGACGTGCGGGTTGAGCCCCTGCTCGAAGGGGAGCTCGATGCCGAGGCCGACCGAGACGCCCTGCGCTTCCCGGGCGCCCTTGTTGGCCGCCTCCATGGAGCCCGGGCCGCCGCCCGTGATCACCGCGAAGCCCGCCTCGACGAGCGCCCGGCCGATGCGCACGCCCGCCTCGTACTCGGGCGAGTCCGGCTTCGTGCGGGCCGAGCCGAAGACGCTGATCGCGCTCGGCAGTTCGGCGAGCGCGCCGAAGCCCTCGACGAACTCGGACTGGATGCGCATGACCCGCCAGGGGTCGGTGTGCACCCACTCCGAGTCGCCCTCGGTGTCGAGCAGCCGCTGGTCCGTGGTGCCCGGCTGGACCTGGTCCCTCCGCCTCAGCACCGGACCGAGCCGCTGCTCCTCCGGCTTCGCCATTCCCTCGGGAATGCCCATGGCCTGCTCCCTCCGCCGATCCACGATCTTCTCTGGCTCTTGGGTCAGGGTAGGACTCCTGAGGTGACGAAATGCGAAATTACGGGAGACGGGCGGTCAGCCAGTCGTGGAGCCGTGCCTCGCAGTGGTGGATCCGGGCGACATGCACGTGCTCGTCCCGCTTGTGCGCGTAGAACGGGTCCCCGGGGCCGTAGTTGACCGCGGGCACGCCGAGCGCGCTGAAGCGGGAGACGTCGGTCCAGCCGAACTTGGGCATCGCCGTGCCGCCGACCGCCTTCATGAAGGCCTCGGCCGCCGGGTGGGAGAGGCCGGGCAGCGCGCCGGGGCTCTCGTCGTCGACGACGAACTCGGCGATGTCGCAGTCCGCGAAGACCTCGCGGACGTGCGCGAGCGCCTCGGCCGGCGAGCGGTCGGGCGCGTACCGGTAGTTGACCGTGACCGAGCAGGCGTCGGGGATGACGTTGGTGGCGACGCCGCCCTGGATCGCGACCGCGTTGAGGCCCTCGTGGTACTCCAGGCCGTCGATGACCGGCTTGCGCGGCTCGTACGCGGCGAGGCGGGCGAGGATCGGCGCGGCGGTGTGGATGGCGTTGGAGCCCATCCAGGAGCGGGCGGAGTGGGCGCGCTCGCCGGCCGTGTGCAGGATGACGCGGAGCGTGCCCTGGCAGCCGCCCTCGACCTGTCCGTCGGAGGGCTCCAGGAGGACCGCGAAGTCGCCCTCCAGCCACTCGGGGTGGGCGGCGGCGATCTTCCCGAGGCCGTTGAGGTCGGCGGCGACCTCCTCGTTGTCGTAGAAGACGAAGGTGAGGTCGCGGTTGGGCTCGGGGACGGTCGCGGCGATCCGGAGCTGGACGGCGACACCGGACTTCATGTCGGAGGTGCCGCAGCCCCACAGGACGCCGTCCTCGTCGAGCCGGGACGGGACGTTGTCGGCGATCGGCACGGTGTCGATGTGGCCGGCGAGGACGACCCGCTCGGCGCGGCCGAGGTGCGTCCGGGCGACGACGTTGTTGCCGTAGCGGTCGACCGAGAGGTGGGGCAGGGCGCGCAGGGCCTGCTCGATGGCGTCGGCGAGCGGCTTCTCGGTCCCGCTGACGGACGCGAAGTCGACGAGGGCGGCGGTGAGCGCGGCCCCGTCCTGGGCGAGGTCGAGCGTGGTCTCCTGGGCAGTCTCCTGCGGGGTGATGTCAGCCATATGCCGACCCTAACCCGGCCTCCAGTACGGTGGGCCCCGTGTCCGACTCCCCCCGCCCCGCCCGTCGCGGCCGACTCGCCCGTTCGGCCGCCGCCCTCGCCGTCCTGTGCGGCCTCGCGGCGTACATCGCCGTCCACCAGGTGACCGGCAGCAAGGGCGCGCCCCGGTGCGCCGTGGGCAGCGGCGACAACCGGTACGAGTTCACCCCCGAGCAGGCGTCGAACGCGGCGACGATCGCCGCGGTGGGGACCTCGCGGGGCCTGCCGGAGCGTGCCGTGACCATCGCGCTGGCGACGGCGCTCCAGGAGTCGGCCCTGCGCAACATCGAGCACGGCGACCGGGACTCGCTCGGCCTCTTCCAGCAGCGGCCGTCCATGGGCTGGGGCACGCCGGAGCAGATCATGGACCCGGTGTACTCGGCCGGGAAGTTCTACGAGGGCCTGGAGAAGGTCCCCGGCTACTCGCGGATGCCGCTGACGGTGGCGGCGCAGAAGGTCCAGAAGAGCGGCTTCCCGCAGGCGTACGCCAAGCACGAGCCGGACGCGACGCTGCTGTCCGCGGCGCTGACGGGCCGGGCGCCGGCCTCCCTGTCGTGCACGGCGGACCTCAAGGAGGGCCGCCCCGGCGACCCCGTCCTCGTCCGTACGGAGCTGGTGCGGGCGTTCGGCGACACCGCGGCGCCCAGCTCCGTCTCCGGCGGAACCGGCGCGGGGCGCTCCGCGACGGAGCCGGCCGTCCTGGTCGTCCCCGTCGGGGACGGCTCCGACCGGCGCGGCTGGGAACTGGCCCAGTGGGCGGTCGCGCGCGCGGCGACGCTGCGGGTCGCGGAGGTGTCGTACGGCGGGAAGGTGTGGCGCGCGGACGACTCGGGGGGCGGTTGGTCGAACGCCGCCCCCGCCGCCGACGCCGCCCCCAAAGCTCCCACGGTCCGCCTCCGCCTCACCCGCTGACCCCTCGCGCCCTCCCTCCCGCCGAGCCGCGCCCTCACCGCACCCCCACGGGCACGCCGCACCCCCGTGGGGGCAGGCGCGTCCCGCCGGGGGTGGACGTGCGTGCGAGAGGTCGCTCGGGGTGGGGATCCGGGGGCGGTGGGGGGCCGGCGGGGGCGTGGGGGGTGGTGGGGTGCGCGGGGGGCTTGGGGCGCAAGGGGAGTGACGGTTCAGCACAGCGCAGCGCCCGGCGGCGTTCGTCCGCTTTCCTCCCCACCCGACAATACGACGCATTGCCCAGCCTTTACCTTCGACGCCCGCAACCTCCCCCGCCCCCGCCTCGGTTGTGCAGCCCGCAAAGGCAACGTCCCCACCGTCGAAGGAGCACCATGTCCCTCCCCCTGACCCGCCGGATCGCCCGCGCCGCCCTGATCGTCGCGGCCGGCGCAGCCCCCGTGGTCGGTGCGGCCGGATCCGCGAGCGCCCTGGACCACAGCCTCGCGCCGACCGGCGGCCTGACCGCCCTCGACGCGGCGAACGCGGGCTCGGCCGTCGACGGTGCCGCGCAGACCGCGACCGGCGTCGCCGGGGCGACCGGCGGCGAGGCCGTCGGCACGGCCGTCCCGGCGGCCGGCAAGGCCGTGGGCGCGGCCGGCAAGACCGCCACCCCGGCCGCGCAGAAGATCGCGGGCGAGACCGCGGGCAGCGCCGGCCAGGCGCTCGGCGAGACCGCCGGCGCCGCCGCCGGCAGCACCCCGGCCGGCGGCGCGCTGGGCGGCGCCCCGGCCGGCCAGATGCTCGGCGGCCTCCCGATCGGCTGACGGCCCCACCGCACGCGGAAGGGCCCGGGCGCACCACGCGCCCGGGCCCTTCCGCGTGTCCGTCAGCCGAGGCGCTTGACCGCCGCCGCCACCCGCTCGTCCGTCGCCGTGAACGCGACCCGCACGTGCCGCGCCCCCGCCTCGCCGTAGAAGTCGCCCGGGGCCACCAGGACGCCCTTCTCCGCGAGGTACGCCACCGTGTCCCAGCAGGGCTCGTCGCGGGTCGCCCACAGGTACAGGCTCGCCTCGGAGTGCTCGATGCGGAAGCCGTGGGCCTCCAGGGCCGCCTTCAGGGACTCGCGCCGGGCCGCGTACCGCGCCCGCTGCTCCACGACGTGCGCGTCGTCGCCGAGCGCGGCCACCGTCGCCGCCTGGACGGGCGCCGCCGTCATCATGCCGCCGTGCTTGCGGATCTGCAGCAGTTCGCCGAGGACCGCCGCGTCACCGGCGATGAACGCCGCCCGGTACCCCGCCAGGTTGGACCGCTTGGAGAGCGAGTGGACGGCGACGATCCCCTCGTACGAGCCGCCGCAGACGTCCGGGTGCAGGACCGACACCGGGTCGGCCTCCCAGCCCAGTTCGAGGTAGCACTCGTCGGAGAAGACGAGGACGCCGTGCTCGCGCGCCCAGGCCACGATCCGGACCAGCTCCTCCTTCGGGAGCACCTCGCCGGTCGGGTTCGACGGGGAGTTGAGCCAGAGCAGCTTCAGACCGGCCGGGTCGAGCTCGGTCGGGTCGTCGTAGACGACGGGCTCCGCGCCGCAGAGCCGCGCGCCGACCTCGTACGTCGGGTACGCGAGCCGCGGGTAGGCCACCTTGTCTCCGGCGCCGAGCCCCAGCTGCGTCGGCAGCCAGGCGACGAGCTCCTTGGAGCCGACCACCGGCAGCACGTTCCCGTGGGCGAAGCCGACCGCGCCGAGGCGCCGCTCGCACCAGCCGGTGAGCGCGTCCCGCAGCTCCGGAGTGCCCCAGACCGTCGGATAGCCGGGCGAGTCCGCGGCGGCCACCAGGGCCTCCTGGATCAGCGCGGGGACCGGGTCGACCGGCGTGCCGACCGACAGGTCCACGATCCCGTCCGGGTGGGCCAGGGCCGTCTTCTTGTACGGCTCCAGCTTGTCCCAGGGGAAGACGGGCAGGCGCGAAGAGACTGCGCTCACGGGTTGGCTCACTTCCTCAGTACGTACGCGTACGCGTCGGATACGCGTCGGTCCCGTACGGCGGCGGAGCCGTACGGGACCGAGAGCGGGTGCAACGAAAGATCAGCCGTTCTGCGGCGGCAGGGCGGCGATGAAGGGGTGGTCGCGCTCGATCTCGCCGAGCTTGGAGGCGCCACCGGGCGAACCCAGGTCGTCGAAGAACTCGACGTTCGCCTTGTAGTAGTCCTTCCACTCCTCCGGGGTGTCGTCCTCGTAGAAGATCGCCTCGACCGGGCAGACCGGCTCACAGGCTCCACAGTCGACGCACTCGTCCGGGTGGATGTAGAGAGATCGCTTGCCCTCGTAGATGCAGTCGACGGGGCACTCCTCGATGCAAGCCTTGTCCTTGACGTCGACACAAGGCTGCGCGATGACGTAGGTCACGCTGTCGTTCCTCCTCGGTAGGGCTGGTCTGCGCGGGAGCGCGGTGTCGTCGATGCCCGCACCTAGTATCTCCGTTCTTGGGGGCGATCCGAACAGGAGGGGCGGAGAAGCTGTGGAAAACATCGGCGGAGGACGGTTCGAGGTCCGTCTCACCAGGGCTGACGTGGGAAAACGTGTCTCCGTTCGGTACGTGACGGACTCCGCCGCACCGGGTGAGCGATTCACCGACGCGGTCGGCGTGCTCACATCCTGGGACGCCGGTGTGCTCACGATCACACGAAAGAGCGGCGAGACCGTCCGCATCCCGGAACTCCGCCTGGCCGCGGGCAAGGTGGTCCCCGCGGCACCCGCCCGCCGGCGCGGTCCCGCCGCCACCTTCCCCGAGCTGTCCCGGGTCACCGCGCGCGCCTGGCAGCCGGTCGAGAGCGCACCGCTCGGCGCGTGGACGCTGCGGGCCGCGATGCAGGAGGGGCCGGGCGAAGCCCGTCCCGGAGGGGCGGCGGTCGGGCCACGGGTGGGCTTCACCCGCCGCGCCAACTCGGCGCTGGCGGAAGGCGATCCCGGCCGGCCCGTCGCCGAGGCCCTGGAGGCCGTACGGGAGTGGTACGCGGACCGGCGGCTGCCCGCGTACGTCCAGGCCGCCACCGGGGCCGAGTCGACCCAGGAGCTGCTCTGCGCCGACCTGGAGCGGCTCGGCTGGCGGCGCGAGGTCACCGCCGAGGTGCGGATCGCCGCGCTCGCGCCGCTCGCCGACCGCGCGCCGGGGCCGGCCGAGGTGCGGCTCTCCCGGACACTCGACGAGCCGTGGCTGCGCCGCTACCAGCGGTTCACGGAGGCGGGACCGACGGTCCGGCACGTGCTCTCCTCCGGCCCCAGTGTGTGGTTCGCGTCCGTCGCGGGCACGGGAGAGGTGCCGGCCGCCATCGGCCGCTGTGTCGTGGACGGCCGCTGGGCGGGGTTCATGGCGATCGAGGTCGACCCGGCGCACCGCCGCCGGGGCCTGGCCGCCGCGGTGATGACCGCGCTCGCCCGGCAGGCGCTCGACGAGGGCGCCTCGGCGGCCTGGCTCCAGGTCGAGGCCGACAACGACGGCGCGCGGGCGCTGTACGAGGGGATGGACTTCGCGGTGCACCACCACTACCACCACTACCGGCAGGCGGAGGCGTGAGCGCGGCGTGAGCGCGGAGGACCATCCCCTGAGACGACCCTCGGACCCGCCGCCCGACCGGCGGCGGGAGTTCGCGGAGGAGGCCCGGGCCGAGCGGCCCGACCTCGCCCGCCTCTGCCTGCTGATCTGCGCGGTGGCCGACCCCGCCCTCACCGAGCACGACCTCGTCGAGGCGGACGTCGAACTCGACCGGCTCGCCGGACTCGTCCCGTACGCCACCCGGCACACCGGCGCCTGGAAGCAGGAACTGGCGGCGCTCCTCGGCGTCCGCGAAGGCTTCGAGGGCGTCCCCGCCGACTACCAGCGCCTGGAGTCCTCGCTCCTCCACGAGGTGCTCCGGCGCCGCCGCGGCCTGCCCATCCTGCTGTCCGTGGTGTGGATGGAGGTCGCCCGGCGGGCCGGCGCCCCCGTGTACGGCCTCGGCCTCCCCGGCCACTTCGTCGTCGGCTTCGGCGACCCCGCCGCCCTCGACCTCGCCGACCCCTTCGCGGGCGGCCGCGCGATGACCGGCGAGGACGCCGAGCTGCTCGTGGCGAGCGCGACCGGCGAGGCCCTCGACCGCTCGATGCTCCGCCCGGCCGAACCCGGCGCCATCGTGCTCCGCATCCTCGCCAACATCCGCGCCTGGGCGACCCCCCGCCCCGAGCACTCCGACGTCGCCCTGTGGGCGGTCGACCTCGCTCTGCTGCTCCCCTCCCACCCGGCCCGCCTCCGCTACGAACGCGCCGAACTCCTCGTCCAGCGCGGCGACTTCCTCACCGGGGCGACGGAGATGGAGGCGTACGCGGAGATCATGGACGCGGTGGACCCGGAGTCGGCCGCCGCGATCCGCCACCGCGCCCAGGCGGCCCGGGCCCGCCTCAACTAGGGCCTGTCTGACCATTCGACCCGGACCCGGCGGGAATGGTCGGACAGGCCCTAGTAGTGCTTCGTTACGTTGGGTGATCTTGCCTGGTGGTGGGCATCGTCCGGTCATGAAGTTGGGGGAGGTGGAACGGCTCCGGGGTGAGATA